>DASRDX010000013.1 GCA_035652395.1 Candidatus Paceibacterota bacterium
AAATTATTTTTACCTTTTTCTAATCCCGCCAAAGGCATTGTTTACCTTCTCTACTTCACCGATTTTTGCTGTTGCAATCTCCAATTTATTCCTGATGCTATGTCTTTAGCTTCTTTTTCTGTTTGCGGTGAAGACAGGGCTTTTCTTGCCGCGTCTTTCACAGCCGAATAGGCCGCGTTGGCATAGCTAGGATGAACACTAGGAGCCATCGGTGTGCCAATCTTCAATGGCGGTGCCCACTCTTTTGCCTTTCTTAGAGTTTCTTTTGCTTCCATCAATTTTGATGCTATATTATCGAGAGCTGCCATGTGTCACCTCTTTAAGATGCATAATGTTTCTCATCTTCCATCTTAGCTTTAAATATGGGGCGAGCTTTAAATTTCTCTCCATCATAAATAACTTTTACGGCTCCTCCAGGTTTCACCAAAGCCGCTTTGTGGTTATTATGCAACAAGTGCCCCGCGCTGTGTATCACACTAGCATGTGCCGAAACAAGACTAGGCTTTCCTCTTAATCCCGCGCGAAATGCTTTAAGAAGAGGTTTTCTCATCCTATTATTGGCCCCATTAATAGATTCGCCGCCGGGAATTTTCTCTTCTGGATGTTCGTGATAATATTCCATCTGTTCTTTATATTCGTCTTTGCTCTTTCCCGCAAATTTTCCCGAATCCAAAGGTCGCAATTTTTCCGTAGGAATAGCTTTTAAACCTCGGCCCTTTAGAATTTCTTTTGCCGTATCTTTTGCCCGTCTTAAATCACTAGTCCAAGCTTGTCCTATTGGTTGATTTTTCAGAAACTCTGCAACTTCCTTAGCTTCTCTTTTTCCACGTTCGTCTAATGGAACATCCAATTGGCCTCTGTATTTGTTTTCATCGTTAAGACGGGTTGACCCATGACGAACTATGAAAGCTACAGTCTTTTCCATTTACGACCCGACTCCCGACAACTCCAAAATTTTATTTTCTATATCTTTTTCAGAAATGATTTTTCTTGATGATATGAAAAATTTTCCCGTTATCAAGAACTTTACGAGGTCTTCCCTTAATTGACGCTCTTCTTCGAGTTGAGACATCAAAATACCTATAACTTTTTTAAGGGCTTCCTCATTACACATCTCTGCCTCTAGGATGAATTTTTCATACGTTTAATTTCGTTTTGTTCCGCAATATCCTCTTTCCATGAATGCAAAACCAACAATGACTGAATTGCGCCTACAAATAAAGCATAGTTTGCATCTAATTTACCAATTAAAGCGAGCTTGATTCCTACCACAGTAAAAACAATCGCAAAAAAAGTGCATCGGCCAGAAAACAAATTAAAAATTGGAGCCACTAGGCTTCTATTGGTTAATGCAACAAATCCAATCTTTAATTTTTCAAACATGCTTATCCCTTTTTAAACCCCTTCATTGTTTTAGCAAAGTTGGCCATGTGCCGAACGTGCTCGTTTTCCGAATGCGTTGCCGCCTCTAGTTTAGACTCAGGAATCGGTTCGCCTTCGGGAACGTGCAACGCTCTGTGCAATCCACCTTTACGAAGATGATGCATTGCTCTGTACAACGAAGGATTTTTAACTTTATCTGCCATGATTATGCTCCGGGCATTTGAGGCGTTTGGGACGGCACAACAGGAACTCCGGCTGCGGTTGCTTGCTCCGCAGGAATGCCGTGGTTTCCCATGTCGGCTTCCGCTTCCCCTGGATTCGGTTGCCCCAAATGGTCTTGAATACTGTCGTGTATTTTGTCTAAATTAGCCACTGCGTGCTTTCTGTCGTGCTCTGGGCCGTCTTCATGCACATGATGAACCGTAGCAGAGCCATCATGGTGATGCTCAATATGAGTACGATGATAGCCGTGGCCAGCGTGTTTTTTCTTAGCCATGTTTTAAACCTTCTTTTATCTCTTCATGAATTCCCGGATGGATTTTTTCTTCCATTGCTTCTTCCTCATCGCCGGGAACTCTTAGATGGTCTTCCAAAGAGTCGTGCACTCCATCCAAATCTGCTACCGCATGAGTTTTCTTCTCACCATCGTGGCGTTCATGTACTATCGTCGAACTGCCGTCCGCATGATGTTCTATGGTAGTTCTTGTAAATCCATGTTTAGCATGCATATAAATTACTCCGATTCTTCCTCATCTTCGGGCGGCTCCACAAATTCACAACAGCCTTTTTGTATATTAACGATAGGAAGAAAATTCTTATCCTTTTTAGTTTCTCGGTCGGCTATAACAACGGGGTGCATACAGCGCCCTTGGCCCTCTTTATCCACAAAAATTTCGCCTTCTTTCTTTCCTTTCAAATAAACGCAATCTTCGCAATGATAGGGTCCGCTTTCGGCATAGCCAGAAAGACGAGTGCTTTTAGGCCACAAAGGACCTACTTCAGAAATTAATCTTTTTAAGGCAGAAATCTTTTTCAGCCAACTTTTTTCCGCCATTATTCGTTCCTCTTTTTTCTGGCATGAGCATAGGAAGGAAGATGCTTTCTAGAAGTAGCCGCAAAATCGTGCAACTGCTTTTTAGACATCTCTAAAAGCCCCTTATTTCGTTCATATAATTTTTCTGGTTCGTGTTCAGCAATGGCCATTGCCGCTTGCTGTGCGCGTGATACCGCTGGCATAAACACTCCTTATCCCCAACCCAATTTATGAAGTATGCTTTTAATTGCTAAATTAAAAAGCCCCAAAATTGGAATAGACGCCCATTTCCCAACCTGAACGATTGTTTCGTGCCTATCTACTTTCTTTTTCATTTCGGCTAAACAGGCTGTTCGGTCGTCTAGTAATTGCAACATTTGAACAACCCCAACCTTATACGCCGTTTCGTTTGTTACGTCTATGCGTAACTGTTTCTGTTCGTCTGCCATAATTAAGTCCCGTTTAATTTGGCGCGACTATCACGCGCATCCTGTTCTGGATTCCACAGACTAGATGACGAGGGGCGCGTTTCATCCGTGCGCCCCGTCAGTCTCTAACTTTTTATGGCAAACTTACTTGGAATTGGTACATATTTGCGCTATTTCCAGAGTTTGATGCTCCGAATGTAACGCCTACTACCAATACGAAAGCGGGGTCGGTTGCAAAACTAATACCGCTAATCGGGGTACCAGCAGCCGCCGATGTGGCAGTGCCGTTAATCATGCTCCACGCATTCTTGTAGAACTGCAACAAGCCCGAACTTGTGTCTCCCTGCATATAGACATCAATTGTCCAAGGATAGAAAACTCCGTCCTGAGCCTGGTTTGTAATAGTCTCTTCAAGAATTGTCTGATAGTTAGGAGCAACTCCGGCTGCAACGTTGCTCAAATACAACCCAACCTTACCAGTTGTAGAAGCTTCGCCCGCACCGAATAAAATATTTCCAGATGCCGTAACACGGAACAATTGGCCGTTCAACTCGTTATTACCCGGAACCTGCAAACCTCCGGCATTGCTGGTAGAACTTGGAGTTTGACCCTGAGTCTGCGCTCCGCTCACTCCAGCATTAACTCCGCTGACTCCGCTGTTCCAATTGGCCGCGCCGGGAACGTTAGCGAAATACTTAATCGCCGTTCCTACTCCGCCAACAGTTACGGGGTTGCCGCCGTTAATAAGATACGATTTAATTACACCCATTTTGTTTTTCTCCTTTATATACGAACAAGGCTACGATATTCGAGTTACGATGTTCGCTCCCTGCCGCTTTAATAGAAAATGCCCTAAATGGGCATAATCTAAAGCACACTGTCTAAGTGCTCAATGTTTAAAGACAGTTGATTTTCTTCGGTTAAACCGAAAGAATAATTATGCGTATGTAATAGAAACGGACACGGAAAGGGCTGGCGATGTAGTTCCAGCCGTTCCTCCCGAAGTTACACAAGCCGCCGTAAGGGCCGTTGCAAAAGTCACTCCAACCGAAGCGCCAGTAAAATATGTACGAGTTACAACTGAGTTGGCTGGGACATAAATAATTTCATCGGGCGCAGTAGTGCCCACAACAACGCTTCCTGAAGTCGCATTATACAATTTCACATAAACGGGAGTTCCGTTAGCCGAATTATCGGCGCGAACCCCATACAAAACCGCACTAGATGCTTTAACTCCATCGGGAGAATTTCCCATCACGGAATCAGTGAATACAAACTGATTCGTTGGAGTTGACATATTCACTTGTGATATAGCCATAATAAATCCTCTTTATTGAACAAAAGTTCCGGTTGGTAATTGAACTGGCTGCTGCGGCGGAGGCGGATTATTAATAAGTGCCTGATTTAACATAATTGGCGCAATTAAATTTTTTACGGCTGCCATACCGCCCGATTGCGCCGCCTGTTTTATGGCACTCAACCAAATTTGAACTGTAACATCCACACCGTCTACAGTACCCACGATAGTTACTAGAGGGTCCGCATTAGGGTCGTTCAAAGGAACATAAGAAGCCGAACTAACTACATATGTATGTGTAGCCATTATTATTCCTCTGTTCCCATTGCAATAATACGAACATGCCCTGATGTAAGAGCGGCGCTAAGATTAATGTTCAAAACATTGTTAGCCGCTGCCGATAAAATTCCATTACCAAGGTCAAGATACGTATAATGGTCATCAGTAAATGTTATTCCGCCAGTACTCGGAACAAACGCACTAAAAGTGATATTTGTTGAAGTTACATTGTCTCGTAAATCTATTGTTAATATGCCTGCTGCGGCTTGCGCCGCATTTCCAGTAAGCTGAAAAACCAATCGCATCAAACGAAATTTCTTTCCGGCTGTTGGAGTCCAAAGAGCGGTATTTCCTGCCGCCGTGGCGATTGCGGTCTTAAATGTACTAGGCGTTCGGGCTTCAATCCAAGTGGGAGTTCCAACTGCGGATTGTAAAAGCATTTGCGCCGAACCCATAGGGCGGGCCGCGCCCCCTGAATTTTGAACATCTTCTCTAATATTATCAGGCGTGGCCCCAGAAACATTCGTTCCGGCTGCCACGACAATGGCGCCGGTTGTCGAAATTGATAAAGTGCCTTGATTTGGACTAATTTGAGGTTGGCTTCCATTTCCGCCAATTACTAAATTTGGAGGAACTGTTGCCTCAAAGGCCGTCAAATTAAATGTGGTTTGCGGACTGCCGCCATTAATATAGTTAACACGCCAATACCTAGTTGGAATATAGGTTCCCCAAGTATAAGTAGTGTTTGGAACCGCACTTCCGCCAGGTCCTAAAGTATTAAGAGTTGCTGTAAAATTTGGAACAGATGTATCATTTGTTCCCTGAATCGAAACCGTCCCGCTGGCAACATCAGCACGGTGCTGCAAAACAACCCAATTACCTCCAGTTGCCTGAGTATCCACCCAAGCCGACACAAAACTTGCTCCCGCTCCTAAAGGAGTAGAAGTAGAGATAGAGGCATATCTTCTCGGAATGGGCCTGTAAAATGGGGCAACCTGTGAGCCATCTCCTGAAATATTCGACGCCGCACCTACTGCGGCTCCGCCCCATTGGGCCATGTTTTCACTAATGGGATTTGAAGGATTACCAAATAAATTTGTTCCATCCGAAAGTTCTACGGGCAGAGCATTTGATATTGTAACAGGCGACCCCGCAATTTCAGATATATTTACATTTGTAACAGCCGCACTGCTAGCGTTTGTAATCAATTTGCCGTCTTGCGTCACCTGCAACGGACAAACTTCTCCGTCTTGTAAATTAACGCCTGCGGCCTGATACTGCCCCAAAAATGCGATAGCTCTCAATTTATTATCGGTTGACATTTACTTCCAAATCCATCCGCATACACATTTAACTTCTTGACCGTGTTCGCGCTGTTCTAAAACACGTCCGCAACGAGGGCAAAGCCTTGTTGCTATAAAACGTAAAAGGCTCATAAAAGCCTCACAGATTAACTGCCGTGAGCTACACCCAAATAATCCAAATAATAGTGAATATTTCCGCCAGAGTTTATGACCTGCAAAATATCAAGTTTTGACGGATTAGAAAAAGCATCTGCGAACAACTGAGCGGTAGTGGCCGTCGAACTTAGGTGGGTTAAAAACTGTCCGATGCGGGTGCCATTTGTAAAGTTAGATGCAGGGTTATGAACCGTTCCTGTATAATCAACATTTAAGAGAACTTTACCGCCATTATTATCCACAATCTGAAGCAAATCCAAATTCTGCCCGCCAACAGCATTGGGAGTGACTTGAGGCCACGCAGTAGCCACCGTCGAGCCGTTCTGAGAACTATTTTGTGAATACAAAGCCTGTTGTGTTGCTGTCATGTTTTCTCCGCTATAAATACAAAACCCCGCCGTTTGAAACAGCGGGGTCAGAAATTGGTCGAGAATCAAGGATTTGAACCTTGGACCTCCTGCTTCCGAAGCAGGCGAGAACAACCAGGCTTCTCTAATTCTCGATTAAAAATTGGTCGAATCAGCAGGACTCGAACCTGCAAGGCCGTTAGGCACTGGTTTCCAAAACCAGAGGGCTTCCATTTACCCGCCTATGACTCGAAATTATTGCATTAAAGGAACCCAATATGTAGTTCCCGACAAAACTATTTTCAAAAAACCAACTATATCGCGTGGATTAGACGGCCCGTCGCCAGTTCCTTTCTGAGGAGCACGTACTGTCTGAATACCCCCATTACCTACACCCAACTGATGCAACAAAACTAACTGATTTCCAGACGAAGTTCCGACATAAAGCTGAGCTTCATCTGTTGCAAAATACAACTCTCCCGTTTGCAATATGGGCATATTTGCTTTAATGCCGCGCAAAACTTGAATACCTACATTTCTAGCCATTAGAAGCTACCGCAATCTATATTCGTTAGGCTTGAGCCTGCTCCAATCGAAGTCGGTAATTGAGTTTGAGCGAGTAAGCCTGAAATATCAGCAAATGAAGGTTGTGCTAAATGCTGAACACCGTTATTATCAATATATGTCACAAACTGATGAGTTACAGGTGCCGATAAACCCTGAATAGTCGTTCCCGATGTAACTCCTATGGCTGTCCAATTTACATTATTCGACGCTGGCTCGTCAGTTAAAATGTATGTACGATTGTTATCGGCTTGTAAACACAAATCTCCGATAAGAACACCAGTTAGCGCCAACCTAGATGTTTGGTCGGCTGCCGTAAAAACTTTTACATCATTGGCTAATCTAGACCAAGCGGCAGGTATTCCAGTTCCGCTTCCAGTATCAACATAAATTTCATTAGTGTCTGTTGTCCACGCAAGTACACCCGCAAAACCCGTGGACGGCAAAGTTGACAAACTAGATTTCGTTCCTCGATAAAGCTGAATAGATACATTAAGACTCATTAAAAAGTACCCGCATCAATTGAAGTTTCGGTTATGGCAGCCGCCGATATTTGAGTAGTTCCGTCAAAAAACGTAATTCTTGGAGTGTGTACTGTGCCTTTTCCATCAATTGAGAAAAGTATTTCTCCATTCCTATTTATCAAATGAAGAAAATCCTCGCCATGAGAAAGATACTTTCCCATTGATGCTTGTTTTGATATGTTCATCTGCTTAAAACTCAAATATGGTTGCGGCGCTTGGACTCGAACCAAGATGACTAGTTTCAGAGACTAGCATCCTACCAATTGAATGACATCGCAATAAAATTTCAAAATTTGGTTGCTTCGTCAGGACTCGAACCTGAATAACAAGTTTCAAAGACTTGCGAATTGCCAATTATTCGACAAAGCAATTGGAGCACAAGGAGGGAATCGAACCCTTCGTATATTCGTTTTGCAGACGAATGCCTTGCCACTTGGCTACTCGTGCTTAAGTGTCACATATTTCACTGTAAAACGCTTATGGTAAAATATGTGACACTATAAAATGGCAGAGGATAACCGAGTCGAACGATTAACCTTTCGGTTAGCCTAGTTTTCAAGACTAGTTGGGAACCATCTCCCGCTACCCTCTAAAATTGGCGGAGTGCGAAGGATTTGAACCTCCACAACCTTTCGGTCGCTTGTTTAGCAAACAAGTGCGGCTACCAATTTCGCCAGCACTCCGTATAATGTGGTGAACAATAGCCAGGATTCTGTATAACGGCCATCATCCATCTAAGCTGCCTACCCGGCGTTCTGCGTGCTCAACTCACTCCCGCCCTATTTGGCATTGCACTCAGAGGGAGTTTCTCGACTCCAATGATTCTAACTATCCGCCAATAATTAGAATATCGAGGCTTACCCGTCCAATTACTCGGCCCGCAACTTCCACGGTCTGATGTTGAGATGTGTCCTGAACTTCCTCGGAATTTCGCCCCCTGTAATACGATGCTCAAGGTACGCCTTGACGACACCTTACGGTTTGAGGGAGCCACCGTTCCGCGATAGCCTAGTTCACCAAATTCAATTTATTCTTTACGGCTTTTCCAATAAGATATGTAGCCACAAGAAAAGAAACAATCAGTCCCAAGAATCCTAAAACCAATAAAACGTCTCCGGGACTTGCTATCGTATCTCCGATTGAAATATAGTCACATAAAATCTTCAAATGACTGTATGTTGCCATTGAAACGTGCTCATTGTCAAGAAAAATTTCTTGATTCGTCAATTTTCCTACATAAACGGGCATCATACCGTTGTTTGCCGATATGGCGGCAACGTTTAATAAACCACCTAATATATAACTCACGATAGACACGAGAGCACAAAGCATTACTTTTAACGGCCTCATATTTGTGCCTCGATTTTGGACGACTCGGCGGGACTCGAACCCGCATAAGAAGTTTAGGAAACTTCTGTCTTATCCGATTAAACGACAAATCGTGGAGGCCCCGGCGAGAATCGAACTCGCATACGCTGATTAGAAGTCAGCGGTCCTGTCCGTTGAACGACAGAGCCTTAAAAACTTTTTGGCGAGACATGAGGGACTTGAACCCCCACCCTACGGTTTTGGAGACCGATATGCTGCCACTAACACCTATGACTCGCGTTAAACTTGGAGCGGTCGGCGGGACTCGAACCCGTCTTCTTCAGCTTGGAAGGCTGAGGCACAACCTTTATACCACGCCCGCTCGAAAAATTATTTTCTTGTCGGCACGTTCCTTTTCCAGACAAAAAATAGCGACGTAGAAAGTCAGCGTTCGACGACATTGTAACAAAGTCAGCGATTGGCGACTCGAAAAATTATTTTCTTGAAAGCCTAGCAATCCAATTGTCGGTATGTTTCTGTCTTTCCAACATACAGTTTACAGCGAACTCAAAATCCCCATAATTCACATAAGCAAAAGGATTATTATACTGTGAATCCTTGGCCATGTAAACTTGCTTTCCATCGCGGCTCCAATCCCAAACATCGTTATGACTGCACTCATACCTGTCGGGAATCAAAAACTCGTCCCAATCGCCACTCGATAAAACTTTCTTAATGGCTTGGTTTTGAGTGCGACGAACGGCTCTCGCTGCTTGTGTTTTATCCCAACGAGCACTATTGGAGCCGCAAACAAAACTAGCATACGGCTTTCTATATGAACGACTCATCAGAGACCTCACGGTTAAATCTAATGAATACTCATATACTACAAAAATGGAGCGAAGTACGATAATCGAAATCGTACTCAAACCTTGGCAAGGTTTTGTTCTGCCACTAAACTAACTTCGCTAAAATTGGTTGCGGGGGAGGGAATCGAACCCACTTTGGACAAGCCACAAGGTTATGAGTCTTGTGTGCACCCGGAGCACATCCCCGCTTCAATTGGTCGTTCGGGTTGGAATCGAACCAACCATGCACGCTTTATGAGAACGCCGCCTAGCCGATTAGCTTCCGAACGAAATCATAAATTTGGTGCGCCTGACAGGACTCGAACCTGTACGCCCGAAGGCACCAGTTTCTAAGACTGGCGTGTCTGCCCAATTCCATCCACAGACGCAAAATGGAGGCGTAGAAGGGAGTCGAACCCTCGTTCTCAGCTTGAAAGGCTGATGTCCTGGCCATTAGACGACTTCGCCATTATCCAATTGGTGACCCTGAGCGGTACTGACCCGCTGTTCTTAGATTGAGAATCTAATGTCCTGCCTTTAGACGACAGGGCCTTGGCGGTGCTACTGGGAATCGAACCCAGACTTCAGCCGTGACAGGGCCGTGTCGTTACCAACTGACCCTAGCACCGTTGGAGCTTCGTGAAAGAATCGAACTTTCACTTCACCCTTACCAAGGGCGCGTTCTACCATTGAACTAACAAAGCGTACCATGAAACTTTTATTTTGTCAACTAAAAACTTAGCGATTTTTGGAGCTTCGTCGTGGAATCGAACCACGGCTCGCGGTTTACGAAACCGCTGTCATGCCACTAGACCAACAAAGCAAACTTAAAAATTGGAGCACAATGTTGGATTTGAACCAACTCCCGCCGTTTACAAAACGGCCATTCTACCAATTAAACTAATCGTGCATTATTTTACGACACTTTAAAAATTTCAAAATTTGGCTCCAGCCCTGGGACTCGAACCCAGACCTTCATGGTTAACAGCCAAGCGTCCTGCCAAATTGGACCAGACTGGAATAAAAAGCAAGGCAACAAGCGTTATAAGTCTTTTTTCACACTAGAAGAAGTATCTCATAACTACGGCACTTGCTATTTCTCTGCACTGCTGCATTATAACTATTGGAGGACCGCAAGGGATTTGAACCCTTAATTATGCGTTCGAAGCGCATTGGTTTATCCGTTAGCCTAACAGTCCTAAAAATTGGAAGGCCGTGCGGGAGTCGGACCCGCGTCTGCGGATTCGTAGTCCGCTGTCTTTTCCTCTAAACGAACAGCCTTTTGGTACGCCGTAATGGAATCGAACCATTCCTTCTGGTTTGTAGGACCAGCGCATACTACCAGTTTGCTAACAGCGTATGGTGGACGAAACAGGCTCTGCCCCTGCCGCCTCCGCATTGCAAGTGCGGCGCTCTCCTGAATGAGCTACTCGCCCAAAATGAATCTCCTCTATAATAAGCTTGAGTCCCAAACAACAAGATTCGGACTCTCCACACCTAACACAAGAATACGCCCGTTTGTATTCCTGAGTGTAATCCCAAACTTGGTACTCCACCAAGGACTCGAACCTTGACGAGACGCTAATCAGGCATCCATGCTACCACTACATCAGCGGAGTACGAAAAATTCAAGCCGATACTTTTTACGCCTCGGACTAATTGAACGACTTCCTCTCAACGGGCGCTGCGCGGTCTGCACACTAACTTTCTCAAAAAATATTTAATCAAGCAAACCCAACGCCAGAATATTACTGGCCAAGGAAACGGGCGTTGGTTACAGGGTTTGGGACTGGCTGTGTCAGCGTAAAAGTCAAAAACACCGGACTTGATTTCTGAGCCAGATTATCAACCGCATAAATAGCGACCGCCTTACCGCCTGGGTTCGCGTATTGAAGAACCAACGGCGCGGCATCGGTAGGAGTAGTTTTTACGTCCGCTCCGTCAGGTCTCGGCGCTGTTCCTACAACATTATTTGACAAATCCGCATCCCAAACTTCAAAATGGTCAAAAACAATTTGCGGGTCGGATGCGGTCCAATCCCACGCTATTTTAGCATTTAACATGTTTCCCTCAGCCCTTTTGTAAAGGGGACTTTTTAAAAATGACTGCGAAACAAATTGGTGGAGAAGGCAGGATTCGAACCTACAGTATCCACATTGGGATGCCGGGGGTTACAGCCCGGTAGGGCGACCTGTTGCCCCAACCTCTCCATTAAACTTGCTTTACGTAAATTTTATAAACCAAAGTTCCATTCGGAATATAACGGCTCGCGCTTAAAATTTGGTCGCCCTGGGAAGATTTGGATACTTCCAACCCCGACGCTTAAAAGGCGTGTGCTCTTACCAATTGAGCTACAAGGCGAAAAATTGGTAGTCCGCGACGGATTCAAACCGTCACCTATCTCCTTAAGAGGGAGTAATGCCGTCATAACACCTGCGGACTAAAAATTTTGTTGGGAACAACTCTCCGTTTGTTCCTTCTATCACACAAAATTGGTACTCGATGAAGGAATCGAACCTTCCAGCAAGGGTAATCTGCCCCGACGCTTTATAAGAGCGTGCTGCGGACCGCCGCTATCGAGTAAACTTAAATTTGCTGTACAGGAGCGGGCTTACCGCGCAAAATTCCTTTCTGAATCATCTGCTCCGGCGTAAAAACATTTGGGTCAAATCTATTTTCATGGCCCAATAAATACTTCGGAGTTAAAGTGTGCCTGTCCGATTCGGGCAACTTACCCGACCTCATTTGCCTGGGTATATTGTAATGCGGCATATTGCCTCTTGATAATCGAATTGGTGCGCTGCGAGAGAATCGAACTCCCACGCCGTTTTAAGGCCGAAGATTTTAAGTCTCCTGCGTCTGCCTGTTCCGCCAGCAGCGCAAAATTTGGTGCCTTTGGAGGGAATCGAACCCCCACGGGACTGTGCCCACCGCGTTTTGAGTGCGGCGCGTCTGCCTGTTCCACCACAAAAGCATGGCCCCTATCCGTGGAATCGAACCACGACTACCTGTTCTTCAGACAGGGGTGCGGCCACTACACCAAACAGGGACAGAAACTTTGACTTTCTGAGAATCTAGAATGGCCCGCTTCATGCAGCAAGCCGAATACGGGCGACTGCTTAAAGCTTTCTTCGGGCCTTTCTTCCACCATATAATTCCGCATGGCCTCCCCAAACACTTTCGCGTGCCTCATGTGCCCCAAGGCCCGTTTCCAAAAGACGGCAGTACTTACGAAGGGCAACAATTGCTACTGCCGCGCTCTCTGGGTCATCCATGATTTCCGACTCTAACGCCGATGCTTCTTGACGTTCTTCAAAATCAAGCTCAGCTACGGATTCCGTAATCATCATTGGCCCCTTAACTCTTTTCCTTCAAAAGGCGAACCAACTCCGAGTCCGACGTTGGAACGTGCTCGAATTGTTTACGGTCTGCCATGCCTTAAACTTCCTTAACGCTGTAATTATCAGGCTCGAACTTGCGGCCCTCAACCTGAGATTTTGCTTGCTGCAAAGCGGCTTGAGGGGTTTCGGCCTCGGCTTCAATCTTTATCTTCTGAGTCAAGGTAATTTTATACGTTTTCAATTTTTTATCCTTTCAGCCTTGAGGGCCGTGGGTTGAAGGTAAGGAGTAGTAGAAAACCTCACGGCCCTCACTCTGCGCTTTACTTTACCACGCAACCCGAAAACTTGTCAAGAACTATTTTCGGGTTTTTTCCCGCTGGCGCGGGCTTAAACCGGGCATGTTTTTTTTTTAATTGTAGCCTCGACTACGCCCAGCATAACTCTTCGATAAAAAATCTACAACAACTCTTAAAATTTGTCAACAGTTTTTTTTGGGGTGAAGAGTGGGAATCGAACCCTACACTGACTCTTTCACAGAGAGCCATGCTGCCGTTACATCATCCACACCTCGGTTTAATTAAATGTGCTGCTTAATTTTATTTATAACGCTTTTCGCGTCGGCTATAAGACCCGATTCAAATTTTGAAACAACTTCACGTATTTTTGAAAGCTTGGCCGCGTTCTTGATACGACCCACGCCAAAACCGACAGCAAAACCTACCACAACTAGAACAAATTTTAGCATGCTCATGTTCTCCTGTCAACCAATTTTTCAAAACTCAATTGCTTTCTTAGTTTCTTCCTGCCGTGCCATACTGCTTTTCGGCTGCCTTAAGAGCGGCGTTTGGCCGAACCGTGGCTTCGCCATGATTAGATTTAAGCGGCATGGGGCGCTGTGGATATGCCTCATCCGAACACATATCCGTTTTCTTTTCGGCGGGAATTACTTTTTCTCCGGCATGTAATTTATATAAGCCTGTGCGAGGAACCGTGCCGCCATGCTTATAAGAACCTAAGACTTGGCCTAAAGCCTGTTTTGTTTCCTCGCCTTGAGTCTTTTGCATCAATTCGGCGTAGTCGGTGTCTTTTCCGCCCCTTCTATCTACTTCGCCTTGTTCGGCAATAAATTTTCGGCGCTGTTCGGGGTCTTTAATTCCTGCGGCCAATCTGCCGCGAGTTTTAGATAGAGCGGCTTTTTCTTGTTCGTTTAGAGGCATGTTACTCTCCGAAAAACTTTCTTGTATCAAGTCCCAAATGTTTGAACGCTTTTATTACTTGCTGCCGAAACTCAAGGTCTTTGGCCGATTTTTTAAAATCAATAAACGACCTCAAATCTTTTTCCATATCGGTATAAGCCGTTGGGTCTATATCGGGTTCGGTTAAGGCGGCTAAATCGGCTTGGTCGGACGCCGAATCAGTTGTGTCTTTGTCCTCTTCTTTTAAAAGATTGGCTTCTTTCATCATACCCCAACTTGGACGTGTTTTATTTATTATGTCGGTCATTAAGTTTCCTTTGAATTTGTATTAATTCCAAAGCAGGCGACAACAAACACATCTCATCAAATGTAAGGTTGTGTATGTGTCTAATTTCACGGCAGCGTTGGCATGCCGCAATAGCATTATAGGCCATTCCGACTTCCGAATCAATCCAATCTACGGAACAGCCTTCGGGTTCTAGCTCGGCTTTACAATAATAACAGCCGTCCTTTAAAAGTTGCTCATAAAAGTTAATGTGCCAAAGCAAGTCAGTTTTAGGGGTATGCTTTTCTATGAGGACTGACTTTAATAGCCTATGCTTATACCCTATAGAACCCGTCCGAAAGGAATTAGACTTTTTAATTGTGGTCCTTAAAGTCCTAAGTTTAAAGTCAACCTGCTTCTGACGTTCGGCCAATCGGTCTAATTTCTCTAAATGCCTTTTCAAATTAAGTTCGGCCCGCAAACAGCCGCAACTCTTCTTTCGGCCCGATACAAGTTTATCTTCACGGGCCAATACAAGTTTATTCTGACCTGTCTCATTTGAGCAATCACAGTCGCAAAGCCAATACCGCTTATTCTTCTCACTATGAGAAAACTGTCTCACTTTGAGACGCCCATAGGTGTTGCCAATTAAAGTCTGTGTCATAATGAGAACTGTTTGTCTCAAATTGAGACGATTTTCGGTTCGTTCTAAAATCGGGTGTGGTTCTTTTACAACACCGAGTCATATACCCCATTTTTAGAAACAGGTCTGTTTGGTCAGTTGGGAAGGGTCATTTACCCCTAGTACCTTTGTTTTCTGTAATTTATGAACCAACGTCCACGTCCACGGCCACGAAGGGGCCTTGGGGCGTTTCACACCCCCTTAAAAGCCGCCTCGTACTATGAGTACTAGTAATACTATGAGTACTATTACCATTGAAAATAAAGGACTTATGTCGTCTCGATTTGCGGCCTGGACTGCCGTTCGGACTCACTTGCAGCGCGCTACTTTTCCGCCGTTTTTCTTGCTCGTTTTTCTTGCAAATTATTGTAAATACTAGACTTGTAAGCTTGAAATGTAAGGTTATCTTACATGTCAATGATTAGTACTAGTACCGCAAAACCGAATTTTGTAACATTTTTACCCGTTTTGTGGTAAAAATACAACATTTTTTGCGAAATTGTGGCAAAAATGCCACAAAAAATGAGAATCGTCGCAAGTGTCGAGCATATGTCTCAATTATGAGACTATCTCAGTATCATATTGAGACTGTCTCAATCTAATATTGAGAGAACGTGTTCGCGCACGTTCCCGTAAGGTCCGAATCCTAAACCGTCCACCAGGGCCGTCTCTTACCAGCCGCATTGTTTCCTCAGTCTCCAGCGGCCCCGCATGGACTCTCTCTCATAAGATGACTGTATGGCCCCGCAAGTATTGACAAAAAGTGTCACTTTTAGCTAAATTTTTATCATAACTATAATAAAATCAATAACTTAATAAAATGCATATTCCGCGTTTCTTCGGGTTTTATGCCTGTTTCGTCCGCAACCTATAAGGTCAATATATAGGCTTTTTATAGGTGTTTCGTCGGACCTTACGGGCTTTTATTGGGTTTTGCAGGAAATTGACTGCAAGGTAGTAACTAGAAAATTAACAGTGGTGGCCAACTAGTAATTTTCTAGTTACTACCCACTCCGACCGCGCCAGTGACAGCATTTTGATGTTAAGTCTTTTATTTTCAGTAACCGAATTCTGTCACAAAATGCCGTCAGTAGTGTGGGAGACACACTTTCCAATATCCCTATCATCATTTATTAATAGGCGAAGAAAAAACGAAAATAATAGTAAACATATTTATTTGCAATTACTTACAGACGATAAAATTTGCATATGGGTGCCATTTTTATATAAAAAATAATTGATTTTTTGGTCAAAAAATAGGTGTCTGTCTCCCTCTTAGGACAGAATCTTGGGACAGAATTTGTACGTTGAAAACAAAAGACTTAATTCTGTCCAAGCATTTCCAAAAATTGACCAATTTTCGCAATCAGAAAATTTCACATTTTTCTATCGAAGGGCGGTCTCGATTCGATGTGGCAAAACTCGCCACCAAATTAGTAACCGTTTAGACACATTCGTTATCCACCGATTGCTGCGCTTCGCCTAACAGCGGGCATCAGGATGTTCGCCAGGACGGGCACCATCGGCCAAAAGAGCGCCTAGGACGTTCGTAATTCTGTTTTAAGCGCTCTCCCTTCATTCGCCTGTCGCAATCGTTCTAATAGGCTCTAATTGCGTTTTGACAAAAAGTGTCATGTTCGGGAAATAGAAGTACTATCAAAAATCAGTACCAAAGTACTATTTACAATTAAATCTTCCTACGATATTCTCAGCGCAGAAGGAATGGAAACCGTGGAAAAAGGAGGGAGTCAATGAAAGAATCTCAGTACACGCAAGATTATCTTGAGACGACCGCATCAGGCCGTTTTTACACCATCCAGACCTACTTGCACTATCAATTAAAGGGCACGGCCAAGTCTTATGCTGGTCGCTATGCCGAGGCGCTACGCAATTCCGTCATTCGTCGCGGCGCAGTGCCCGTCCGTTCTTTGCATGGTGGCGTAGCCTACCGCATGCCCGAAGGGACGCGATAGCACGCTCTGCCGCGTCTGTGTTTTATCCATCTTTAATAAGCCGTTTTGGCACGGACGCTTATTATACGCATAGACCGATATGTAAAATAAGCGACAGGACACGGCAGAAGTACCACCAAAAAATCGGTACCAAAGTACTATTTACAAAATTAAATTCCTATCGCATCATTCACATCGGCAGGGAGAAACAGCAATGAACAAGGAAAAGTATATCAAGATTTTGGTGCTTTTGGATAGGTCAAGGGAATTATGCGCAAGAGAGGACAAGCATCTTTGGGAAGAACTCTTCTATGTGAGCATGGTAGTAGAGAAAAAGATTGATTCATACGGTGGATTCACCAAAAAAGAATACCGCAAAGTAAGCGAAGAGCTCGCCGCGACCGTCATGCCATTCTGACGGACCTTGGACTCAAGCGCGTCCGTGGTGCTTTGGGCGGAGTTTATTACGAGTAAAAAAAGGATGGGCGGCAAATGAAAACCTATACGCTAAATCCAATTGATAATGTCGTTGAAAGAGTAGTAGGCGAGTACGACGAGATTATCCCCGATGTTGAATTATCGGACTTGCTTGCGGAAGAGTATGCTCAGGTTTTTCATAGGGATTACAGCCAATCAACCTATGCAAAGGTCTGCCAAAGGCTGAACGGCCTAGGCATTCGTGTTGTAAGGTCTGCTGGATAAAAACCTAGAAAGGATAGAACAATGCAAGCAAAACCTGCCGTTGAAGTGATTCGTGAAGCCTACAGCAATCCTGCCAATCCTCAAAATCTGAGGCTTGCGCATAACGGCAAGCAAAATGCGATTGCTGCGTGGGACGCGGAACTTAACCGTTTCGTGATGGTTGCGTCTGCCACCATAGATGGAAAGTGGGTGACCGTGCCTTACGAACTGCTTGTTAACGGCGAGCGTGTTGTTAGCGAGTGGTTTGAAGTAGAAAGGCAGGATGAAGCGCGATAGCCGTACTATCGCGTCCACGGAGTCCTAGACAAGAGTCCGACAGGAGGAACAAATGAAAGTAGAAGTAGTCAAGAAAGTCAAGACCATACCTCCAGCGCACAAGTTGAGCGTGCTGTCAGCGGATGGCACGCTCAGCACAGTTGACATCACGTGGGAGAAACTCCGCTTTTCGCCTATTGGTGAGAAGTGGAGCGCCAAGGGAGTTGGCATGACGTGGAACGAGATGCTCACGGCAACGCTAGTCTATCGTGATGAGCATCAGGCCGTGATTCTTGAATCGCGCGAGTACTTGCAAGAGGGGCACGACGCGCACTACGAGCATTGCTTGCTAGGCTTCGTGTTCTAGGCTGATGAGTGGAAGGTATCTTTGTCCGTTTGTCGCGGCTGAAATGAATGCGATTCAAAAGGCAGGTCCCAGAAACATTTGGCTTCTTTTGGCCTATTAGACGCGAAAGGCAATAAGATGACATACGGCGAATCTGTCAGAATTTTGGTAGAAGCCGATTGCGTTGAACGCGGTCAAGCCGGACGCGGCGGCAAACCTTGTGGAACGGTCGAACCTGGACAATTGGGATTATATCTGTATCCATGTCCAGGTACGTTTAAGCGCAGCGGCTGGCACGTTATTGCTTTCGGAGGATGGGACGTTTGTTTGCGCGAAGGACAATTTGAAAAAATTTAGTAATAGAACTTTCGTACCATTGACTATTTTCCTGAAGAATTGCTAAACTGCCAGCTATGAAATTAACCTATCACGCGGAACGCAATCGCTTTGAGGCCGTGCTTGCCACGGGCAATGCTTGGCGAGCGGACTATCAGGCAGTCAAGGGTGCTGGTTTTCGGTGGGACGCGAATATAAAGAGCGTGTGGTTTACCACGGATTACAACGTGGCGGCGAAGATGGCGAAATATGCCGACGCGGCGGCGGCTAAAATTCTTAATGAAATGTCGCAGCGGGCCGCCGAAAGCCAAAAAGCCAGCCGTGCCACCGACGCGGCCGTTGAAATTCCTTCGCCTAGCGGTCTTAATTATCTTTCTTATCAAAAAGCGGGCATAGCCTACGCCATCCATCGGCCACATACGCTCATTGCGGACGAGATGGGACTCGGCAAGACCATTCAAGCCATCGGCATTGCAAACGCCACTGAAGCAAAGCGTGTCCTAGTTGTTTGTCCCGCTAGTCTCAAACTTAATTGGATGCGTGAATTTACGAAATGGAACACGATTCCCAATCGAACGATTGCGGTCGCTAACGGTGAATTTCCTTCGGCTGACGTTGTTATAATCAATTACGACATTCTGAGAAAGCACGAATTCGCTATCCGCTCTATCAATTGGGATTTGCTAATTTGCGATGAGTGCCACTATCTCAAGAACTACAAAGCGGCGCGAACCCGTCAGGTTTTAGGCGGTGGCAAAGGTGGTGACCGCATAGAACCTATACCAGCGAAACGCAAAATTTTTCTGACCGGTACCCCGATTGTCAATCGGCCAATCGAACTGTGGCCACTATTAAAATCTCTAGAACCAAACGGACTAGGACGAAATTGGAAGTACTACGTTTCACGTTATTGCGACGCGCACCATAATGGCTTTGCGTTGGACGTTTCTGGCGCGAGCAATCTAGAGGAATTGCAGCAAAAGCTTCGGTCGTCCATTATGATTCGTCGGCTGAAAAAGGATGTATTGGCAGACTTGCCTCCGAAGCGCCGTCAAATCATTGTGCTGGCGTCCGATGGTTTGGATGAAATTATCGAGCGTGAGAAAAAAGCCTACGAAGCTTTCGAACAGGCTGAATTGGAGTCCAAAACGGCGGCTTTCTCCGTATTGGCCAATCTTCGCCATGACACGGCGAAAGCAAAAATCCCGTTTGTCTTGGAGCACATTGAGCAAACTTTGGACGAGACAGACAAATTGGTGGTGATGTGCCATCATCATGATGTGGTGGACGCGATTGCCCAAAAATTCTCCGGTCAATGTGTAACGGTAGATGGCCGTACAGCGGCAGAAGATAGACAAATTGCCGTGGACAAATTTCAAAATGACAAGTCTTGCCGTTTGTTCGTCGGAACCATTAAAGCGGCTGGCGTCGGATTAACCTTGACGGCTGCATCTACCGTAATATTTGCGGAACTGGATTGGGTGCCCGGCAATGTCACACAGGCTGAAGACAGATTGCATCGCATCGGGCAAACCAACCCTGTATTGGTGCAACATCTTGTTTTGGACAAATCCTTGGACGCCAGAATGGTCGAAATAATCGTAGAGAAGCAAGCCAACATCGAACAGGCTCTCGATAAAGTAATTCCTTCGGAGCCACAAATTTATTCGTTCGCGCCAACAGAGAATAATGCTGCTCCAAAGCAAGATACGCCAAATTTAACGGATGCCCAAATTGATGCTATTCATCGAGCACTCAAAATATTGGCTAATGCGTGTGACGGGGCACATTTGCTTGATGAATGTGGTTTTAACAAATTGGACAGCGCGTTTGGCAAGTCTTTGGCAAATGCGCCTCGCCTCACGCAAAAGATGGCACATTGTGGACTTAAGCTAGTTCGTAAATATCATCGTCAAATACCACAAGATATTTTGTGTGTACTAGCTTGACAAGCGTGGGGCATTGCGCGAAGTTATGTACAATGGCGAATCCACACAGGAGATTATATAACACGAAATGGCTAAAACGGAAACCGCCTTGAAAATTGCATTCGATTCCAATCCGAATGGCTGGACACTACAATCTTTTGTTAATGCTGTACGAGAGGGTTACAAACTTATTTATAAGAATCGGCTGAAATTTGGAGTGTGGGGGCATTCTATCGCAGATTTGGCATTAGAAGGTTTCCGCAGGAGAGGCAATAAATTTTTTCTTTTTGTAGGGTCGTAAAAGAGCCGAACAGGTTGGAAAAAGGCAAAGAGGTTTGACAATGAGCGCAGATAACGGAATTTATATCGGGTGTTTTGCTGACGGTGAAATTCGAGTGATTCATGCTCAGGCAATCGAGAACCTTTGGTATCCTGACGGAGAGAATCCGAAGTATATAGTGGATTACTTTAGGCACGCGCCTGTTTTCCATAATATCGGAAAAGCCCGTCAAAAAGCTTTTGAGATGGAACAAGAGATTTTGTCGGATGATTTTTGCCCCGTCCTTGAGTACGGTATTAGTACTTTGAGATTTTCAAAATCTTTTGCGGAATACGCTAGATTGGAGCGCGAGGCGCGGTAATTTCGGAAAGGGCCTAAAAATCAGTACTAAAGTACTATTGATTTTAATCGAGAATCGGTTTATTCTTGTTTCACCACGCAGGGAAGCGGAAAAACATTGAAAGAGCCGAACAGGCTGGAAAGGAAGTTAAAAAATGATTAGAAACGGCAACCGCAATTACACCCCACTGACCGACGAACAGATACAGGTATTCGCTCCGAGTGCTTTTGCTGGGCAAGCTTGGCGGGAGCGTAGTGAGCGGTATGCATTTATTCCCACTTCCGAAGTGATTGACGCGATGCGAAATAACGGGTTTTATCCTATTCAAGCCAGCCAATCTAATTCTCGCATCGAAGAAAAGCATTTTTTCACAAAACATATGATACGTTTCCAATCCCAAGCCGGCGATATGACAAAGGTCGGTGATTCCAAGTTAGAGTTGGTTTTGGTCAATTCCCATGACGGTACTTCAGCGTATAAGCTTATGCTTGGGGTATTTCGTCTAGTTTGTTCTAATGGAATGATTGTAAGTGATGGTATGGCGGAATCAATCCATGTTCGTCACATGGGGAATATCGTCCAAGATGTTTTGACGGGAAGCTTTGAGTTGATTAAGCGTGCTCCTATAGTTGAATCGGCAATTGCGGCATGGCGGCAAATTACATTGACTGAAGCAGAACAGCAATCCTTTGCCGAACAAGCCTTGACACTTCGTTATCCCGAAGGTTCGCCTATTACAGCGGAAAAAGCCCTTCGCGTTCGCCGTTATGACGACAACGGCAGCGACCTGTGGCATGTGTTTAATCGTGTGCAAGAGGCGGTCGTTCGTGGCGGAGACCGTTACTATAATAATGGCCGACGCAATAAAACAAGAGAAGTTCGCGGCATAGACCAAAATATCAACCTTAACAGGTCCCTTTGGTCCTTGGCTGAGCAAGTAGCCATATCGAAAATGTAACTCTCTTCTCACGGCAGGCGCTAGCCGAGAATAGTGCCAAAAAATTTTAGGAATAAAAAATATGAATAACGGAACTTTTTGTGGTCTTTTAACCTTATTGTTTATTGCGCTTAAAATTCTTGGGTACATTCATTGGAGTTGGTGGTGGGTGCTCTCCCCATTGTGGATTCCGTTGGTGCTTTTCGTTGTGGTTACGGTTATAACACTCGTCTTTATGGGCGTAAGTGTCTCTAAATTACACAAATGGATGAAAAAATGAAGATTACAATCAAATCCCAAACAGGCGAAGTGCTCTATACATGCGAAGCTGAAAGTGTACGGGATGCAGTAGAAGACGCGATTAAGGCGGGTGTGAAATTTGCTAATGCAAATTTTAGGGGCGCAAACTTCAGGGGTGCGGACCTTAGCGGCGCACACTTCAAGGGTGCGGACTTCAGGAACGCAAATCTTAGGGGCACAAACTTCAGGGGTGCGGACCTTAGAGACGCGGACATCAGAGGCGCAAACCTTATCGGCGCAAACCTTAGCGATGCAAATCTCAGAGATGCGGACCTCAGTGACTCGAATCTCATTGGCGCAAACCTTATTGGCGCAAATCTTAGCGGTGTATATTTCAGGTTTGCGAACCTCAGTGGTGCAAATCTCAGTGACGCAGACCTTAGCGACGCAGACTTCAGCGGCGCAGACTTTTAGGCGCATATTTTTTGAAAGAGACGAAAAATGAAGATTACAATTAAATCTCAAACGGGTGAAGTGCTCTATACATGCAAAGCTGAGAATATACGGGACGCAGTAGAGACCGCCATTAAGGCGGGTGTGAAATTAGTTAATGCAAACCTTAGAGGCACACATTTAAATGGTGCGGACCTAAGCGGTGCAAATCTTAGAGGCGTAAATCTCAGCGGCACATATCTCAGTGGGGCAATCGTCGAAATTGTTCCGCGCATTTCCGTGTTGGAATTAATCATCCACGGTAAGCGGATTGGAGAAGGGCAGATTGCATCGGCTTTAAAGCAATTGCGTTAAGGAAAGGCGGATGGTAAAAATGCGTTCAAGAAACATGAAAAGTCTGATTGGTATGGCGAAGCTTATTCGGGCCGAAAGGATGCGATTTGAGAGCGAGTATCGGGAAAGATTGCGGCAAATTCGTGAGCGGCAGATAGCCGCCGAACTTCGAGAAGAGGGAGACGATTGCACGGCAAGCGTAAGTGAAATGACACGCGAATTTATTGAAGCGGACCATTTTGGGAGAGACCATTGATTACTTCTGAAAGAGTACAAGAATGGTTAGAGGAGTACGGCGAAGTTGATTTGCTAAACGAAGCAGCTTGCCGTTCTTTGGCCGAAAAATTGGCCAAACGCATTAACAGCGAGATTTTGCATCTTGAGAATGATAATAAGAAAAAACACATTCAAGAGAGCGGACCTAGGTGTAAAAATTGTGGGGCATTTACAACCTATATGCGTGTTTATACACACGGGTTGTGTATGCGATGTGAAAATTTCAAAGGAAAGTAGGTATTGGTTTTGGGAGGAAAAGTACTATTAAAAAATGAAACTAAAGTACTATTGTATTTAATCCTAGATTGGTGTACTATGGTTTTAATAAGTGGTATCAACCCGCTAGACCTCGTACGAGTCATAAGTGCGGGATATGATGGCCGGAAGCGGAAGGCCCAAGACCGCTTATTAAGTGGGGCGGGGTAGATGCCCGCCCTACTTAAAATGGGAAAAATGTAAAAGTCTGATTGGGTATGCGTATTTATTGTGTATATGCGATGGGATGAAAAGTACTATTAAAAAATGAAACTAAAGTACTATTGTATTTAATTCGAGATTGATATATTATGGTTTTTGAGAACGACACCTTTACCGAAATTCAAAGGGGTTTTCGGACGCTACTTAAAAGTACCGAAACGCGGGCGTAGCGTTGGATGCGGGTTCGACTCCCGCCGTTCTTAAAAAATTTTTGCTGTGACGCGTTTTAGTAGGGTGGGGACGCTCACCCTACTTAAAATGGGAAAAATATAAAAGAGGTGAAATGAAAACTCAATATAGCGTATCAGAAGAAGTTAGAGCCGCCGTGGAACATTTAATTCAAGTAGGCGTTAAGCACAAAATGCTAGTGGCAGGTTTTGTTTTTTCGGCTAATCCGCCGTCCATCATAAACTTTGGTAATTGTACAGATTACAGTAAGGCGAGCCTATATAATTCACTTTGCGAATTGGCGGAACGCCAACGCAATTCCGGCCATTTTTGTACGGAAACGGTTGGTGTGGTACAATAAGTTTGTAAAAAATGAAGGGAGATAAAAGAAAATGTTGAATAAGCATAATTTGAATGTGGCTAAGTTCATATGCAAAGATTCTTCTAGATAT
This sequence comes from Candidatus Paceibacterota bacterium, assembly GCA_035652395.1. Taxonomy (NCBI): domain Bacteria; kingdom Bacillati; phylum Minisyncoccota; species Minisyncoccota bacterium. The sequence goes on from DASRDX010000013.1 coordinate 24,431, forward strand.
AATCTTAGTGCAATTTATGTGAAGCCCGAAGCTACGGTAGCCACCAATGGGCATTATTTGGTGTGGTGTTCGTCCGATTCTGTTTCGAGCAAGCATTTTCCTGTTGTTCCGAATTTTGCTGGTGCACAGGATACTTTCAAGCCTTTTTTGCTCGACGCGGCAAAAGCCAATGAGATTGCCAAGGCTGTTCCGAAGAAGTCAAAGATTGAGAATGTCGCGGTTAACGTGGAACAAAACGAATTAGGAGAGACGCAAGCAACATTTGCTGTAACCGATTTAGAGAGTCCTCAAGTGTTTTCGGCTAAGTCTGAATCAGGCCAATTTCCAAATTATGATACGGTTGTGCCGAAGTGGGAAAACGCAAAATTTCGCATTGCGTTAAATGCGGCGTATCTTGCTAAAATTGCGAAGGCTTTCGAACAGTTTTCTGAAAAGCCGTCAAATTTAGTTGTGTTGTCATTCTATGGAAGCGACGAAGCAATGCGCTTTGACGGTACGCGGAACGGGCAAGGTATGACGGCTGTATTTGATGCCCATCCGTGGGGCCGACGACCAACCCGGAACATACGGTTGGGCCGAAAGAGAGGAGCAACGGAAAGCCGAGGCACAAAGAAAAAAGCCTAATAATAAGGCAAATAAAGAGTAAAAATGGCCCCAATTATTTTAATTTTTTGCTTGCTTTTTCTGATTCCTTTGAGTAGAATATTGGAAGTTTTAGGGAGGCGAAATGACAGAATACGAAAACGTTAAATGCCAATTGCAATTTAAGGGCTGCAAAGGCCCGGCGGGATATTTACGTCGCAGGCAGTTTGCTCAATCGGGACCTTGGTTGGATGCTTGCGAAAATTGTGCGCGGGTGCCATATGAAGTGCCGAAGCAGTTTCAGCAAACCGAGCCTACGGCGGAGCCTAATACGGCAGAGCCTAATACGGCAGAGCCTAACACGGCAGAGCCTAACACGGCAGAGCCTAACACTACAGAGCCTAACACGGCGGAGCCTAATACTAGTCCTACTTCTAAACTTATCCAATGTTCTGTGGAGGGGTGCAAAAATCAGTTTCCGCGCAGTCGGGGCAGGTATCCTCAAAAATTTTGTCTCGAACATAGGAGTATGCCGCGATGAAATTTCGTTTGATAGATGTGCACAACGCTCGAATTATCGGGCGCGCTCAAACGAAAATTAAAGAGCCGCAACCTCTAAGTGTGCCGCCGTCGGGTTTGACCGACCTTGTTATTAACGGCGAAAAATGTACTCACGGAGTTTACATTCCAGAAAATTCGAAATTTCCGCGCGGCATTGCACCTTATTGTTCGATTTGCAGACCGTTTGAAATTATCTCTAAAGAGCGTTGAAAATTCTTAACCGAGGGAGAGAGGGAGGACGTGCCAACATACGAACAAACATACGAACGGTACAAGGCATTCAAATACTTTACTGTTGGTGTGTTTGGATATAATAATAAACGACCTGATAAAGTAATAATTGAAGATATTGATTATTATATAAGTTGCGACAAGCGGCCTAAGGCTGCGGCAAAGGAATTGAGACGTATTGCAGATTGGTTGGATACTCTATGAAAAATAATGTTGATGACGGGTTGGAAATTAAAGTTATAAATTTTTTTCGGCTATTTCCTGACGGAGCGTCCAAAGAAGAATTGGATGCCTTACGACGTATTACTGATTATGCCGTGGAACAGGACAGGAAAGGACGAGATGATTACAATCTTGGAAAAAATACTTTCAAGACTGTTTCCTCCTAAATTGGGCGCTATTTTACATTATAGAGATGTTCAAAGAAGTCTAGATTTTCAGACACGATGTGCTAGACATGGAAACGGTATTGTTTATTCGTCCATTGGAAATATTAAAGAGTACCCAAAGGTTGAACCGACGACGCCAAAAGAAAGAAGGTTGTATGCGATTTATTCTGATAGATGCCAAAAAGCTACTAAAGTTATATAGCTCGAAATGTACGGGCTTGCGGTGATGCGGTGAATTTCCCATTCTCCACGCAACACTGCATAGCACCGTCCGTTGTGATGGGAGCAGGTGGTCATTGTAAGTCACGGCTCGTTTCGTTTCCCGCCAAGGACACGCTAAAGGAAGCAAAGAAACACGAACGTCCAAAAGCACAAGGCAGTTTGTGGTTTACTGCTAGAAAACTTAAAATAGAACGAATATTAGTCGGCCTTATAGGTGTAATGATTTGTTCGCTTGCGATGGCGGAGGCCAAGCCAATTCAAAAAATGCCCGATGCAAAGCGAAGAAATGAAATAAGGCAAGCTCTTATAAGCAAGGGCTACGACCCCTGAAAAGATTGGAAAGATACATTAATCGTGCTGCGACGAATTGCTGAAGAACACCATTGGCAGCATCATTACGTGCCCGATGCGCGTGTTTTGATTCTCTTGGGTTTGGGAAACGAACATTCGGATTCAAGCATATTAAATGAACCGCTTTCTCGTTTGGAGAAACCAAATTAAGGAGAATGTGATGACGCTCTACAAAGTTCTGAATGAGGACGGAACTCCGTTTTGGGGTGGCAGAGGCAGGTGGCATCTGCCTAGTGGCAAACGAAAGGGCAAATGGATGCCGCCCATCAAGCGTCTTTTGCCGTGCAGGCGTGGGTATCACGTTCTGAAGCCGGAGCAACTAATTGAGTGGCTTGGTCCTGCCATCTTTGAGGCGGAAGTACGAGGCAAGCAAATTTGGAGGGACGACAAAGGTGTGGTGGAACAGGCTAGATTGGTCCGTAAGCTAAAATGGGACGAACAGATAGCGAGACTTTTCGCATGCGATTGCGCCGAATCGGTTGTACACTTAGTTAAAGATGAGCGCAGCATTAACGCAATTCGCGTATCACGTAGATTTGCGTTCGGTTTGGCTAGCGAAGAAGAATTGGCGGCGTCTCACGAAGGGGCGTGGAAGGCAGCGTGTGGTGCGGCGGGGGCGGCATGGGAGGCAGCGCGGTTGGCGGGGGAGGCGTGCGCGTCGGCATGGGCAGCGTGGTCGGCGGCGCGCGCCGCCAGAGAGGCGGCGCATGCCGCAAGGACGGCGTTGCCGTTGGGGGATGCGATGTTGGCGGCATCCCGCGCCGCATCGGCGGCGTTGGTGGATGCACAAACAAAGCGTTTATTTCAGTATCTGAATGGCGAAGTGGACTTGAAAGAAATTCGTAGGAGTGTGGCATGAGGGATGGTGCGGCGTAGGTTGCCCAAATCGAGAGAGCACACAAAAAGAAAATGGGTTCGACATTTGAAAAGATTATGCGTTTTCTATTACAAAGCTGGCAGATGATAATGAGAGGGTTAGTCTATGTCCTGTACATTCTTGGAAGTCTTTGCTTTCTTGCAGGAAGCATTATTAGTCTTGTCAAAAATGTTAAAAGAAATTGAGAGAGCATCCGAATGACTAAACCTAAGAAACGAGCCGACCAATTACAAGCAAAAGATAGAAGACTGAAAAGAAAATATGGAATTACTCTCGATGAAATGATAAAAATTTACAAATATCAAAAAGGTTTGTGTGCCATTTGTAAAAAACCATTAAGAGCCGTAATTCCAAGCTCTAAATCAGAAAATGGGTTGAGAATCGAAATAGACCATGACCACCGAAAAAAATCGAAAGAGGCAGTGAGAGGATTGCTTTGCGGCGGAAGGTGGGCAGGCTGTAACAGGAAATTAGGGCGCATTGACCGACCTGATTGGCTCAGAGCGGTCATTGCTTACTTAGAGAATCCGCCTGCACAAGCAGTATTAAATAGCGAGGCCAACGGAGATAAAAATGAAATTTGATTATTATACGTGGTTTAAGACTCACGAGCGTTTGGTCTTATTTTTAGTTATCGGCTTTTTTGTCGTGCATTTTTATAATAGAGGCTTAGATTATATGATAAGCCGAGACCGAACAGCGGCAGAGGCGGCTAAACAAAATGCCTTAGAAGCCTCCAATAAATTCAATCAAGATGACCAAAAAAATAAAGTTTTGTTGGCGCAATTAGACGTGCTGCGACAGCAATTCATTACGCAACAAAAGCAATTAGACCAAATTAGACAACAACGCGCAGAACAAACTCAAAAACAAAAACAAATTAACGACCAAAGTGCCCCAACGGAATTAGCCGAGAGAATCCGGCAGTTGTTAGGTGTTGGAACTATAACAGTTCAAACCCAAGAATCACCACTGCCTGACACTTTGGTTTTCTCTTTGGATGCGGCTCATGCCGATGCGGACATGCTAGAGGACATGCAGCAGCTTCGTGGGGATGTTAAAGATTTGAATACGGAATTAGTTAGTTGTAAGGCTTTAACGGACAAACAAGCGGACACTATAACGGGATTAAATGCTCAAATATTAAGCGGAAAAGAAGCGTTAACGGCAGAACAGAAGAGTCACGAAAAAGACGTAAAAGAACTGAAGGCCGAAAAAAGAAAGTCTTGGCTAAACGGATTTAAGTGGGGTAGTATAGCGGGATTTGTCGGTGGTTTGTTCGCGCACAAATTATAAAAAAGAGGGTTGGGAATGTTAATAATTGGTTTTGGGAATAAAGCCCGTCAGGGCAAGGATACCGCCGTCGCCGCAATTAAGCAATGGCACGATGCTCAGAATAGTTTGAGACAAAAACACGGAATAAAACACGTGACTAGGTGTGAAATAACTAGATTTGCGGAAGGCTTATATAAGGAAGTCAGCGATTGGTTAAAAACCGAGCAAGGCCAATTATGGCTAGGCGGCAGCCGGGGCTTCACGGAAGGCCGAGAAATACCGTCCAATATTAGTCGGAGTCACGACAACGGAAAATATTCTCATCTTTTGCAATGGTGGGGAACCGAATTCAGGCGTTCTCAAAATCCGAATTATTGGGCGGATAAGACATTTGAAAACATTTCTAAAGATACGGATTTTTTGCTAATATCGGATGTTAGATTTTTGAACGAAGCCGAAGCAATAAAAAAGCGCGGAGGGTATTTGGTTAATGTACAAAGATATTATCCCGATGGCTCTTTGTTTGTGACCAAAGACCGTGACCCCAAACATATTTCAGAAACAGAGTTGGATGATTATAATTGGGATTTTTATTTGCGAATACCGGACGGCCACGCCGCATTAACTTCGGAGTTTGCCATAACCCTTTTCGAGTATTTGAGGAAATTGCATGAGTAAACAAACGTCTTTAGACGGAATGATTAAATGTGCGAACGGTCACGTTTGGGAAGTTAAAGTTTTGAATCCTAAAAGAATTACCGTTTTGTGTCCCGTATGCGGAACGCGCACGGCAATTAAAGATGGAGTATATTCGGTAACGGGAACTAAAAAATGAATAATCTTGAAAAAGCTTACATAATAACTTATGTGGGTAGGCAGTTCTTTCTTTTGAAGCCAAATATAGAAGATATAAATATTTTAGACATTGGGCACTCTTTAGCCATGCAATGTCGTTGGACGGGGCACACGAAATATCATTATAGTATAGCGCAACACAGTTGGTATTGCAGTTACATAGGTTCCGAAGAAGAGGCTTTGTACAGATTGTTGCACGATGCTTCTGAGGCATATCTTGGGGATATGAACAGACCTTTAAAGCATTTTACGGAAGCGGGAGATGCGTATAGAGAAGTTGAAAAACCCCTTCAAAGTATGATATATAAAAAATTTGGGCTAGAAGAGACCGAACCCGAATCAGTTAAAATAGCTGATAACATGATGTTATATGCTGAGAAAGCCCAATTATTAAATACGAAGTGCCCGGAGGCTGAGATTTGGCTTCCCGGCGAAATATCGGCAGATGTTTGTATTCATAAGTGGTTACCCGAACAGGCCGAAGAAAAATTTTTGCAGCGTTTTTACGAACTATATACAAAGGAGAAATAATGATTACTAAAATTACTTTTGTCACGATAAAATGCGATGGTCCCGACTGCGAAAGAGAAGCAACATTTCAAGCCGACCAAGAATCTGAGAAGGACGCAACGCGGCAAAATCCTTGGATAGCCGCAGTGCGAAATGTTGGTACTTTGGATAATCGTACCTTTACCTACTGTTCCGATGAATGTGAGATAAAGGGAGCGGCGGAAGGAAGGCACAATAAAGAAGAACGGAGAGTAATTTCAGCCGCATCTCCCCAACAAATTGATTTAGCCGCTAAGGCAGCGGAAGCGGCAAGGAAAGCAAACAAGGCGTTGCATGATGGGGCGTCTGTAACTTTAGGTTAAAAAATAATGGCAAATGTTGAAGAATTTACCAAACGGTGCGCGGAAAATGGAATTGAGGCTCGCGTACAATTTTTTCCGAATCCTGGAAACCCTATGCAGGCTCTGCAAATTTTTTCTTTGAAAAACTATAACAAAACAATTGTTACTGTTACTCAAAGAAATAAAAAGTTTCAAAAAATTATTATTCCTGAAGGTGGAACCGCAGAAATAATGATTACGCCAGACGAAGAAATACCCGAAATCATAAAAGGATAAAACTAAAGTGGACTACCTAATCGAGTTTGAGGCACATATTGATGAGCGAAAAAGACCCGACGGTTTCCCGCACTCGGTATTCGTCAGGGAAACATATCCTGAAATTTCTTCCGAACAGGAACTGAAAGAAATTTTTAATTCCCGATTTAAGAATCTTGTTATGAATCCCGGCCTAGTTGTCTTTCGAGACGATTCTATAATAGATAAAAACGATTATGGCCAAAGAATGTATGTTCCGTGGCATATGATAACCCATCTTCATGGTAGAATTAGTCCGATTACTTCTACGAAATCAGAGTTTATAGACCCTGATTTAGAGATGAAAAAGAATGGTGTAGTCACATGATATTGTGTTCATTGGATTTTGAGACGACTGGAACGGAGCCTTTGAGAGACGAACCAACGGAATTTGGAGGCGTATTATATAGTACTAAACAACATAGGTGTTTAGATAGTTTAGGCGTACTACTTAAAACAGAGGTGCCGATTTCATCAGAGATTACGGAGAAGACGGGAATCACAAAACAGGCATTGAATAGGTTCGGATACGTTCCAAGTGAGATTCTTCCAACAATAGTAGAAATGATAGAATCGGCAGACGCGGTTATTGGATATAACTGCCGAAGATTCGACCAAAAAGTTCTTATTGAATGGGCAAAACGAGAAAATGTAGAAATCCCAAACAAACCTTGGATTGATTTGTATTATGATTTACCGTATAATGTACCCGTGGGTAAGCTTAGTCACGTCATGGCCGACCACGGTTTTCTTAATTATTTTCCTCACAGCGCGTTATCCGATGCTATGGGGGTACTTTTGATAGCAAGTAAGTACGATTCTAATTTATTGCTGCAACGGTCGCAATCACCAACGGTAATTATTAGGAGTTTAGTGGATAGAAGTCAAAACGACCTAGTAAAACAGGCAAAATTCAGGTGGAATCCATCATTTAAGATTTGGTGGAAGGCCGTTAAGGAACAGGATATAGAAGAGTTTACAAAATCTTTGCCATTCAAAACAGAATTGAGCAATTTGACACAGGAGGAACTAGAATAGTGACAAATAGTGGTGGTGATGTATTGGCTCGCGGAGGTATTTCGGCGCAATTCCGCGCATCGGAATCTACCGTTAGTCAAGAAAAATGGAATGAGGCTTTCGGAGACCAACTTTCTGCTTTTGAAGAAAGACTTAGGCAGAAGGCCATTGCCGAAGGCTTGACGGAAGAACAATTTAGAGAAATGAAACAGCAGGTTGACCAACGTTTGCAGCAAGAAATAGAAGAGAAAAAACGTGAATCAAAAGAAGTGCAATTGAAGAATTTGAAGATTCGACCGATACAAGATAGGATTATCGTGTGTCGGGAGGAAATTCAAGAAAAAAGCGGCGATGTTTATCTGCCCGATGAGGCGAAAGAAAAGCCAGCCGAAGGAATCGTAATTGCGGTAGGACCCGGACGATTTCTTGCAAATGGGGAGTTTGTCCCCACCAGCGTAAAAGTTGGAGAACGAGTCCTGTTCGGAAAATATTCAGGAGCGGAAGTAAGAGTTGGATTGGTTGATTTAACCGTCCTGAGAGAAGAAGATATATTTTTTGTAAAGGAGAAAGAAAACAATGAGTGAATTAATGTTTACTACCCGAAGCGGCGGAAATTTTGAGAAGCCGAAAACTGGGATGTATAACGCGGTGTTAGCAGATATTGTTGATTTGGGCGAAGTAACTACCGTTTATAATGGCCAAGCAAAAGTTCAGCCTATGGTCAGGTTTGTTTGGATTTTGGATGCAAAAGGCAAAGACGGTCGGCCTTTGTTGGTCACGGCAAGATACTCAACTAATTTGCACGAGCGTTCTAATCTTTATAAGGCCGTGAAACAAATTTTGAACGCCCCGCCTCCGACCGTTCTTAATCCAGAAAGTTTAATTGGATTAACCCGTCGTTTATTTATCCAAACCGACGTTGTTATGGTTGGGCAAGAGCAGCGCGAATATGCTAATATTTTGGGCATTACCCCAGCAGACCCTGGTGTTGTTGTGAAAGTTCCGAGCGATTTTGTTCGAGACCGTAACAAGCCAGTGGCGGAACAGGCCAAGAACCGACGAAAAACTCAGAATCAGGCCGTCAATTCCGCGTCAGCGCCGCCCGTTTCGTCGTCGCAAGCAACCCCTGACGTTGTATTTTGAGAGTGAACAGGCCGCAGAAAGAAAATTCAAAAAATTTTTGCGGCTTGTTCTTTTTTTTTGTTGATAAAAAAGTAAATGATGTACACAAATCTCGCAGTTCAAAAAGGAACACGACGATGCGAGAACTCGTCAGAAATCCTGTTGTGATTGATTATGGAAGTTTAGAGGGTGTGCTGCCAGGCCCTAATTTATTTCCTTGCGACATTGACGGAATTTTGGAAGTTAGTGGAAATTTTCTTCTCATAGAAACTAAATTTCACGATGGTCCTTTGCCGATTGGACAGAGATTATGGTTGGAGCGATTATCTAAATTACCCAATACGACAGTTTTAATTGTAGTTATAGAAGAAGTAAAAACATCAAAAAAAGGTTGTTATTTTTTCCTCCCTAAAAAGTATATGAAAGTCGGCAGAGATTTAATGTATAAGAATATAAGTCTAGAAGAATTCAAAGCTTTATACAAAGATTGGTACTTTGCATCACGGAGAAACCCAAAATAAAAAGATGGGACTATTAAAAGAAATTGCGGCTCCTCTCATTTCGCGTGGTGTCCCTGTAATCCCTCTGCGGCCCAAAACAAAAGTAGCTTTTCTGTCTAATTGGCAAGACTTGGCTACGACCGACGAAAAAATAATAGAGGAATGGGACCGTCAAGACGAAAATTACAATGCAGCGTGTGTTGCATTTGCTAAGATAGGAGGAGTGTGGTTCCTCGAAATAGACCAAGCAGGATTTGCCAAAAAAATCGAAGAACAAACAGGACAAAAGATACCTCCTACTTTTGCTGTTCGTAGCTCTCCCGGAAGAGGCCATTTTTATTTTCGGCAGACTCCTGCCAGCATACGACTAGGAAACGTCCAAGGAAAGGACGCTTCAGGAAAAGAATGTTGGTCAGCCAGAGTTGATAATCGTTATGTTGTAGCGCCGGGAAGCTATCATCCCACGTCGGGCGGACGTTATGAGATATTGCGAGACTCAGAGATATTAGAAGCCCCAAATTGGCTAGTAGAATGGTGCGCGAAATCTAGCAAAGAAGAAAAAATTAAAGTTGCCGCCGACAGCGACGAGATTTTTTTTGAGGGAAACCGAAATGTGGCATTAACTAGTATTCTGGGAAAAGCCAGACAAACCCTGAAAATGGGCTACGATGAGTTGTTTGCTTACGGAATGGCCGTAAATCAGCGTAAGTGTCGGCCTCCTCTATCAGAACAAGAAGTTAGGACAATAGCGAATTCCATAAGTAAATATGTTATAAAAGAATCGGGAAGTCTTGTTTTTCCTCCTGTTTCTGTGTCGGAGACGGAGCCTTTAGAGATACCTAGAATTCCATACCCAATGTTTCCGAGATGGGCTATGGAAGGCACTAGTATTTACGAGGGTTTTGTCAAGCCAATTTGTGATGCTAACAGCAGGTATCCAGAATTTATGTTTATTCCTGCTATGGTTATAGTATTAAATTATTTGGCTCTCAAGGTCAGAGTTGAAGACAAACAAATAATACCCAGTTTCTATACAATTAACATAGGAAGAAAAGGCCGAGTCATAAAGTCTAGCAGCGTATTGGACGCGATAGACTATTTACAGTCGGCTGGAATTGTGGAGCACGGCGGCGCAGCGACTAGGAACGCTTCCGGTAAATCTTTAATTTGGACTCCTGGCTCTCCTGAAGGTTTGGGGTTGGAGATGTCTAGAACAAATAATAGAAATGCTGTAATGTTCTACGATGAATTGAGTAATCTAACGAATAAAGCCAGTATTGAAAGCAGCACTCTAGTTTCTAGTCTTCTTACTATGTATGAATCGGGTAAATTTTCCAATACCATTAAAAGTCGTAGAGAGAGTTACAGCTTCGAGCCTAGAACATACTGTGCATCGTTGATTGCCTGTACCACCGATAAAAATTTTCATTCTTTGTGGTCAAAAATGTCGGCGGGAAGCAGCGGATTAGATGAGCGGTTTTTCTTTCTATATCAACCTGAAATTTTGGTTGATTTAACTCCATATAAGTTTGTTAATACCGTACAGGCCGCGCAAAAGACGCGGCAGCTAATTGAAAGGGCTGTGCAGAAAGGATTGTATAAGATTGTTGACGATACTTTGTTTGAAATGAATATCAATCGTTTGGGAAATCGCGTTGAGAATCGAGCAGAGAAAATGTCCCTATTTTTTGCTGTGGACTTAGGAAAAGACGAAATAGACGAAAGCTGCATGGAGCGGGCATTGGCTATAGCTAACTATGAGTTGGCAGTTAAGAAATATTTGGCTGCTTTTGAAAGTACCACCAAAGAAGGCGCGTTGCAGGGTGAAATCATTCAGATTTTGCAGCGCAACGGCGGAAAGCTTAATTTGCGTGATTTGGAGAGGGCTTTACGACCTTTGAAGCACGGCACATATTTATGGGACCGAGTTTATAAAGGGCTGCTCAATGCAGGATGGATTTGTGAATCTGGTTCAGGCGTAAAAGGCGACCCGAAACAGGTTATATTGATGAGAATACCTCCAGAGGAAGACGAATGAAGATTATAGAGCCTAATTTTTATCTACTTAATCCATATAGCGGGGAAAAATTAACTCCAGAAGACGGCATAAAATTGCTTTGGCACATAGAATCAATGGCTAGAATAAGTCATAGAAGCGAAAGTAAGCAAACACCGGAGTCTTGGCGCAGGTTCATTGAGGCTGTTGTAATAAGTCACGGGGATTGGTCTGTTACAGAACACGCATCTGTGACGGCGGTTATTAGGACAGATAGGGGAGTTACACACGAGTTAGTTCGCCATAGGCTATTTTCTTTTACACAAGAAAGTACTAGATTCGTTCGTTATGGCGAAATTGAATTTATTCGTCCCGTTGAATTGAATCAAACCACAGAAGTAGCTTGGCTTCGTTCTGTACAACAAGCGGAAGAAAATTATTTTGATATGCTTGAATGGGGGGCGAAACCGCAAACGGCTCGTGCCGTATTGCCTAATTCGATGGCCGCAACAATTGCCGTAACAGGAAATTTGAGGAATTGGAGAAATTTTTTCTTGATGAGGACTTCCAAAGAAACGCATCCTGATTTTAGAAGAATATCCATATCAATGTTAGAGGAATTCAAGCGAATCATTCCGATATTGTATGACGATATTGTGCCAGAACAAAGACAGATAGACAATTTAAGGAAAGGGAAATAAAAAATGTGTGAAATTTGCAATAACGAATCAGGCGGAATAGACGTAGGAGTTGCAAGTATTCCGGGCGTTCCTTGTTCTATTGAATGGTGCTCGGAATGTCTAAAGCAGAACGCGGCCCCTGTTTGGGTATTCGAGCATGATTTTATTTTCGTGGCCGAAGGAAATTTAGAAAATCTCGCGCCGTGGGCGCGAGAACGAGTTACGTGGTGCGATGGAAAATACGTTCCTTTCTCAAGAAAGGGTATCAGAAGAATTAAGCAAGTACGAAAAATATATGCGGGGTGAGACTGCATGACTGTTGAAATGAGTAAATTCGCAAGCGATATAATGAAGCAAAAATACAGCCATCTTAATAAAGAAGGCGAGGTGGAAAATTGGCAAAACATTGCTTATCGAGTGAGCAAAAAAGTTTTACAAGCTGTTCGTGCGCCTCATAGCCAAATAGAGGCTACTAGGAAGATAATTGAAAACCGAAAGTTTATTCCCGGCGGCAGGTATTTGGCTAGTACTGGCAGACTCTTTCACCAAGTGAATAATTGCGGCGCAGGAGAAACTAGGGTAGTTACCAAAGAAGGAGTCAAGACCCTTAAAGAATTGTCAGGAACTAAACCTACTCTTATGACCACAAATGGGACATGGGTAGAGGCAGACGTGAAAAGTTTTGGAAAGCAGCCTTTACTTAGAGTGCGTATTCGCAGAGACAAGTATGAAAAAGATTTGTACATGACCCCCGAACATTCTTGGAGAATAGCCAAGTATTATAGCAATGGTAGGTGTGCCCACAAGGTAGAAGTATTGACAAAAGACCTGAAACCAGGAGATATGTTGTGGCAGGTTTTCGGATACGGAGCGAAAAGAACGCCGATTAGTATTGATGGAATTAGGCACGGCATTGTTTTCGGGAGTAGCGGTTCTGAAGTCGTGTTATGTGGAAAGAAGAACCTTGAGATTTTGAAGTTTTTCAAGGGTTATAAATTAAAAAAACACGAATCGGGAGTGAAAGTTTCGGGACTCCCAAAAACTTATAAGGATTTACCGTCTCTTCAAAATGATAGGTCATATCTTTTAGGCTGGCTGTGTGGATACTTTGCCGCAGACGGATGCGTGTCTAAAGACGGGAAAATTGAATTAGCTTCTACAAATCTAAAAAATTTGGAGCGTGTTAGAGAAATTTGTTACGTTATCGGCATCGGCACTAAAAATATTAGGAAGCAGGTAAGAATTTCTAATCTAACTAAAAAGACATCTGTTATTTATTATTTACCATTTATACCTAGTACACTTTCAAAAAAATTCTTTTTAATTTCTAAGCACAGGGAAAATTTCAAAATTAAAAAGACCCCAATTTGGTCTGTTGTTTCAGTAAATAAAACCAACAGATTTGAAGAAGTGTTCTGTGCAATTGTTCCTGAAACTCACGAGTTTGTGCTAGAAGATAACATCCTTACGGGTAATTGTTTCTTGTTCAGGGCTGAAGATTCGCGCGAAGGTTGGGCGGATTTAATGCACAAAATTACCTTAGCTCTAATGACAGGCGGAGGAATCGGAGTTGACTATTCCGATGTGCGGGAAGAAGGACGTATAATCAGAAAAACAGGCGGTAAGTCAACAGGCCCGTTGGCTCTTATGCAAATGGTCAATGAAGCTGGGCGATTTATTATGCAAGGCGGAAGCCGACGTTCGGCTATTTGGGCTGGACTTAATTGGAAACATCCCGACATACAGAAGTTTATAAGAATGAAAGATTGGTCAGAAGTTGTAAAGTTGGAAAAAACTAAAAATTTCAATTTTCCGGCTGTCTTGGATATGACCAATATATCAGTTCTTTTGGATGATGAGTTTTTTGAGGCTTACCATAATGAAAAACACGAACAACATGTTTTGGCAACGTCGGTATATTGGTCAGCAATCAGGCACATGCTTGAAACGGGCGAGCCTGGATTTTCAATTGACGTCGGAAAAAATTCCCGCGAAACGCTTCGTAACGCGCCAATATGCGGGGATGTTTGGGTTCTGACTTCCGAAGGATATAAAGAAGTAAAAGCCATAATAAATAAGCCAGTGACAATATGGACAGGAAAGCGGTGGGCGTTGAATGTCGTGTTTCAAAAAACAAAGTCCGATGCTCCCATTGTTAAAGTAAAAATGACTGGCGGGCGATATATTCGTTGCGATGAAAGCCATGAATTTCTAACGGGCAGCGAAGGATTTTTTAGGGTTCCTGCCAAGGACCTCAAACCCGGAGATGTTTTGTACACAGCCTTGAACTATCCCGAACAAAAAACTAAGTTTCATTTAGATTCTTATATTTTGGGTTATATGTATGGAGACGGAACATTTAATAAAAATGGAACGGCAGAGATAACTTTTTGCACTGAAAAGTCCATAAAATGTGCTAAACCCATGTCGCGGTCTAGTATTTTTTCGAGCATGAACCGCAACTCCAAAGGATATTTAAGAGCTTATTTTAAGAAAAGTGATTTTTGGTCGGGCAGAAACAAATCAACATTTCCAAAGGATGTGTACGCTTATGACCAACATAAGGCATTAAGTTTCGTGGCTGGTTTGTTTGATTCTGATGGAAATTATGAATCTAAACAGAATCGTATTCGATTAGCATCTAAGCACGAAAGTTTTTTGAGGGGCGTAGCTAGATTATTGGAACAATTTGGAATTTTTGCTGGAGTTACAAAAGCGGGCATTTCTACTTTTGGCAAGTCTCAAGGCTATCAGCTTGTGGTAATGTCTGAGTACAATGATATGTTTTCTAAATTGATTCCCACAATTAGAGTAAGGCCGAGAAAACAGAAACAGAGCAACCGCCACTCTGTTATTAAAGTAGTGAGTGTCGAATCGGATGGAGTGGAGGATGTATATTGCGCCGATGTTCGTGTGGATGAACACAGTTTTCAAGCCGAGGGTGTTATAATTTCCAATTGTACGGAGATTACTAGCTCTGACGATTCCGACGTTTGTAATTTAGGTTCAATTAACATGGCTAGAATTGAATCGCTAGAGGAAATGGAGCGTGTAGTTGAACTTGGTTCGGCATTTCTCTTGGCGGGAACTGTGTATTCCGACGTTCCATTTGCTGCTATAGATAAAGTGCGCAGCAAGAATCGTCGTCTTGGCCTAGGACTTATGGGGCTGCACGAATGGCTCCTAAAGAAAGGAAAGAAGTACGGGCCGGATGAAGAATTAGCAAAATATTTGGAAATTTATGCGAAATCAGGAAAGATGGTAGCACCTTATGTCAAAAAATGGGAGCTAAGTCAGCCTGTAAAAACTAGAGCAATAGCGCCGAACGGGACGATAGGAATCATAGCTGAAACTACTACAGGCATCGAACCTATATTTTGTGCCGCCTATAAGCGACGATATTTGAAAGGGGATGTTTGGCACTTTCAATATGTCGTTGACCCGACAGCCAAGAGGCTCTTAGATTCAGGAGTGCCGTTGGAATTGATTGAAGATGCTTACGACTTGGCTAAAGATGTCGAAAGAAGAGTGGCATTTCAAGCATGGGTTCAAGAGTATGTGGACCATAGTATCAGTAGTACAATTAATCTTCCAAAATGGGGTTCTGAACTAAACAATGAAAATAAAGTCAGGAATTTTGGTGACATGCTAATAAAATATCTTCCGAAATTAAGAGGAATAACAGTGTATCCCGACGGCTCAAGACCGGGACAACCGTTAAATCCTGTTCCTTTGGCTGTTGCTTTGTCTCAAGAAGGACATGTATTCGAGGAATCTGGCAGTACAGTTTGCGACATAACAAAAGGAGGAGAATGCGGATGAACATTAATGAGTATCAAAAATTAGCGGAAACAACCGAATCTAAGGATTTCGATAAGATTTCCGAACGGCTGACAGTGGATAACATACGTTTTCTTCACGCAATTTTGGGTTTGGCTAGCGAATTGGGGGAGCTAGCGGACCAATTGAAGAAACATATTTTCTACGGCAGGCCACTAGATAAAATCAATCTGTCGGAAGAAGCGGGGGACCTTGTGTGGTATTTGGCTCTTGTGTCCAATGTGCCCGGTATGCTATCATTGGAAGAAACACTAGAAAGAAATATAGCGAAGCTAAAGGCTAGATATGGAGAGAAATTCTCTGAATTTTATGCCGCGAACAGAAATTTAGATAGTGAAAGAAAAATTCTAGAAGGTGGCAATCGAGGAATCTGCGTAAGATAGAAAATGTGCCTATATATTGACTTCGAGACTAAATCGGAAGCAGACTTAGAAGAAGTCGGCTTGCACAACTATGCCACACACAAAAGTACTAGTGTGTTAATGTTGGCATGGGCTGTCGGTGATGAAGAACCGAATATTTGGGAGCCTCCATCAGATATGCCCGAACGGCTCCGTTCCATGTTGTTAGACCCGAAAGTTGATATTGTGGCATATAATTCTTCGTTTGAACGGTATATTCTGAAGTATGTTCTTGGAATCGAGATTCCGATTTCTCGGTTCCAAGACCCCCAAGCCAGTGCTAGATATTTATCATTACCCGCGTCCTTGGAAGACGTGGGAATCGTTTTAAATCTACCAGCAGAACTTCAAAAAAATAAGCGCGGAGAAGCCTTGATTGAACTATTCTCATATCCCAAAAAGAAAAAGAAAAGCGACGCGGTGTTTTTTTATGACAAAACAACTCATCCTAACGAATGGGAAGAATTTAAGAATTATGCCAAACAGGATATACGAGCGGAACGAGAGATAGCACGTCGAGAGTCTTTGTTGGGAGCCTATCCGCTACCTAAAAAAGAAAGAGAAGTGTGGATATTGGACCAAAAAATAAACGACCGAGGTATTCCCTTAGATTTGAATTTTGTGTCCAATGCTTTTTCCATAGCCGAAAAAGATAAACAGAAAAAAATCGAAGAACAAAATAGATTAACTGGACTAGAGAACGCCAATTCGCCTATACAACTTCTTAAATGGGTGCAAAATCTTGGCTATCCTTTGAATAATCTCAGAAAATCTAACATAGAAATTATTCTTAAAAATAAACAGGAACGCGCTCCAAATTTACAGCCGTTAGCGGAAAAAGTGTTGCAGGCAAGAATGGAAGCGGGGAGCACAACCTATAAAAAACTGCAATCCATGATTAGAAATGTTTCATCGGATGGTGTTTTAAGAAATCAATTTGTCTATATGGGCAGTTCTAGATGCGGAAGATGGTCGGGAAATTCTGTTCAGCTTCAAAATTTAGCTAGACCTGATTCGGTATTTGAGAACATAGACAACGTAAATAAAGCCAGAAAATATATTTACGACAACGACTATGAGTCTCTTCTAAAGGAGTTTCCGTCGCATACGCCCCTTCTAGTGATAAAAAATCTTATTAGAACGGTATTTTCTGCTCCCGACGGATACAGATTTAATGTATGCGACCTTAATGCTATTGAAACTAGAGTGGCTGCATGGGTGTCTCAATGTTCGCCTCTTTTGAAAGTTTTTGAAGATAAAAGAGACCCGTATATAGATTTCGCAAGTAAAATTTTTAACGTGACATATGATAGTATTTGGCATGATTTGAAGATTCTTCCAAAAACACCTGAAGGACAAACATCCGACGGAAAGGCTAGAACCGCTAAGGCAAAACAAATGCGGCAAATTGCCAAGCCAGGCGTATTGGGTGCCGTATATCGTTTGAGCGGAGGGGATTGGGGAGAAGATAAAAATGGCGACGTGATTAAGATGGGACTTTGGGGATACGCCGAAAATATGGGCGTTGATATGACCAAAGAGCAGGCCCAACAAGTCGTGAAAGTGTTTAGGGAAGCCTATAAGGAAATAGGCGGCCAACCCGACCTTAACATTGGCTTTTCTGGCGGCATATGGTACTTGCTAGAAAACGCGGTTCGGGACGTTCTAAAAGGAAGTAGGACAGTTCGTAAACTTGGACCCGATGACTGTATTGTAATTGATAAACTAACCATAAAAAACCGAAATCCTATTCTTAGAATTAAACTTCCTTCGGGTAGATACTTACATTATTTTGACTCGTCTTTGCAAGAAGTTAAAATGCCGTGGAAAAAGAAAAAAGAAATCGCGGTTGAGTTTGATGAAAGTGGCGAAGGAACAAAATTTGAAATTAAAGATGTGGATGTATATAAATTAGGGTTTACCTATTACGGAAAAAATCAGCAAACAGGACAATGGGGTTTAATAATCAGTCACGGAGGGAAGATTTTTGAAAATATTGTACAAGCTATCGCAAGGGACGTTTTGGCCGAGAAGCTGCTAGAACTCGACGCTAAGGGGTTAAATATAATCGGTCATGTACATGACGAAGGCATTAGCTTAACTTCTGCCGACCCATTTTCTCCGGGGGCCGCCGAAATGGAAAAAATAATGAGTCGTCCTGTATCTTGGGCACTAAGTCTGCCGTTAGGCGCTGAAGGTTTTGAAGATACATTTTATCACAAATAAAATCTTGACAATAATATTAACATTATGATATTATTATGTTTTGAGGAGCGTTATGCTAGACAGTCCTGAGTTTATTCCCATATATAACCTTGATGCTTTGAGTGAACAGCAAAGACAAGATTATATAAAAGCAGTTTGTAATTACATCGGCGTGCCGCCAGAACTTAATTTAGTTATGTTGGCGTATATTGATGAGGGCGACGGCCCCAAGCGTCTAGTCGCTTATGCTAAAAGAGGCGCAACCGAAATTATACGGAACAGCAGAGGTATTAACATCATAAATCTTACGCATGATGTGGTGGGCGGCTCTATCGTGTTTACCGCCACGGCAAAAGACAGCAACGGACGCCAAGAAATATCCACTGGGGCGAAATGGATTAAAGACCTCAGCGGAAAAGCCCTAGACGATGCGATTATGACGGCACAAACAAGGGCATGCCGCAGAGTAACTTTGCAGTTTGTTGGCGCTGGAATTTTGGATGAGTCCGAAATTAATCCTAGTATATCAGTATCATCAATCGAGACTAAATTCGGTGAAATGTCAAATTTTTCTCAACCCACTTTAGCCCCTAATTCCGAACCAGCAAAAGCAACGCGACACGATGATTCGGAATTTGAAAGAAAAACGGAAAGCAAAAAACGCGGACGTAAGCCTCGGATAGTGGATATGGAGTCGTCTTCTGTTTCGTCTCCTGTTCCGCCAATTCCGCCTCCGTCCGTTCCGCCTCCGTCCGTTCCGAAATCTAATCTTAAATTATCTGTAGAACAAGTTAAGCCTTTCCGGCAACGTTTATTTAGGATTATAAATGATTATTTGGAGCCAAACGGATTTTTGCCTAAGCTTGGGATGGGCAATTCGGATAAAATGAGATTATTTGCATCTTCTATGTTTCCTGAAGTAGAAAATTTATCGGAATTAACAGCCGAACAATGGGAAAGTTTTTTGTCGGCGCTAGAAAATAAAATTAAAAGTGAGGGAACTGAATCTACAATCAAATACATAGAGAGTGTGGTCGGGCTATGAAATTAAACGTCCAACAACAAGCCGTTGTAGAAGCGATAGACGGAGTTTGGGTTGTCATAGCAGGCCCTGGCTCAGGAAAAACTCATTGCTTAGTTGAGCGGCACCTAAATATGTTGTCAAAGGGAATATCTCATAAAGATATTCTTAATCTTTCTTTCACTAATGCGGCAGCCACGGAAATGGTAAACCGTGTAGGACTTGTGAACGCGGAACAGATTTTTCGCACATTTCATAGTTATGCGTTGGATTTAATGAAGCGTGAAAGAAGATTCGTTCCATTCCAAATGACAGATGAAATAATTCCCGTCAGAGGAGAAGATTATCAACTGCTTTTCGAGTTAGTGGATATTTATAAATCAAGAGGAGTAACTAATTTTAGAACTCTGCAAACAGCCATATCTTCATGGAAAAGAGACGGAATAGAGCCTGAACAAGCTCTGCGAGAAGCCGTAGGACGTGAGTATTATTTGGCGTTGGCTTACGAAGAGTATGAAAAAAAGTGTCGAGAACGCGGTTGGTTGGATTTCGATTCTTTGATTAGAGAAGCGGTTCGCCTTTTGGAAACGAATGAAGAGGTGCGAAATCGAAATAAAAAGAAGTATATTTCCGTGGATGAATGTCAAGATACGGATGTGCTTCAGTTTCGGCTCTTGCAACTATTATTTAATGGCAACATTCTTGTAGTAGGAGACGAAAATCAATGCATCTACGAATGGCGTTCGGCCCAATCAGGAAATTTAAGCAACTTTGCAAGGCTTTTTCCTGGAGCCAAAACGTTGTACCTAGGAAAAAATTATAGAAGCACAAAGAGACTTGTAGAGTTTTTTAAGTTCATTCTTCCGGTTGATAACGGTATCGCGTCTCATATGATAACCGAAAACGATGAAGGCAAAGACCCAATTCTTATACAATATCCTGATACCGACATAGAAATAAGAAGAGTATTGGATAAGGCAGTAGAGGACCCTGAAAATTCGGTAATCATAGCTCGAACTAACAGACAGCTTTTTGACGTTCAAAGAATAGCTGCCGCTAGAAACATAAAATATAAGAATCTAGGCAAAAAAGATTTTTGGGAGCAGAACGAAGTTAAAGTTTTATTGAATTTGGCTAAGACGGTGAACCAACAACAAGACGCAAGTTCTGCTTTGAGACAAATTATTGCCGATAACAATTTGTATTACCGATATAGAGATACGGGCGATTTAATGAATAGCGACCCCATAGAAAATCTTAATAACGTGGTAAAATTAGCGGCTCAGAAAAACATGAATGTGACCGAATTTCTTAATTACATACGAAAGTTAACGTATGGAAGAAAGAGCCGAAAAGAAAAAGATTTAACTTTGGCCACCGTCCATCAAGCTAAGGGACGGGAATGGGATAATGTTTTCATTATCGGAGCGGAACAGGGTATAATGCCCCATAAAAACGGAGAATTGCCCGAAGAAAAACGAATTTTCTTCGTTGCTTGTAGTCGCGCCGCCAAGCATTTGCATATAAGTTGGAGCGGAAGTAAAAGCATGTTTTTGGAAGATGTGCCGTTCAAATTTTATGAGCCCGAAGAAGATTCGGTAGAGAGGAGTAATGCCTTATTTATACATTAATTCAAAAGGTGTACCTTGGAAAAAACACAGTTATTCGGCGGGGAACGATTTCGACCAATGCCCCTACAAATATTATTTACGCCGAGTTTTAGGATGGAAGGAAAAAGATAATAAGGCTAGATTTTTATTTGGCCGAGCGTTAGAAGAAAGTATTGAATTTTATCATAGCCATAATGGAGAAGGCGCGGTTCAAGATTTTTCTCGACGTTGGGCTGAATATAAAGATGCCCAAAATATAGCCTACACTGATGTTGAAAAAAATTGGGAGACTTGCCTGAAAATTGGAACGGATATGATTAGGTTGTACTCAGCCGTTCAACCAAAACTTCCGATACCGATAGGGGCAAATTCTATTTTCCAACGTGAATATGCAAAAGAAGTCTTTCCAGGAGACCCGAATTACGGAGAAATTGAAGATGCGGGCAAAGTTGATATAGTATGCTATACCGACCCGAAACATCCCGCTCTTATTGATAATGGGTGCCAAGCCGCCGTCAGGCCGCTTATTGTTGACATTAAAACAAGCGCAGTAGATTTTCCCGAGCAGCAAGGAATCGCCGCCTTCGACTCTCAACTTAGAAGGTATTCTTGGCTAACAGGCATTCGGGATGTGGCGTTCCTTTGGTTCAAGAAATCGCCATTGGGGATAAAACGAGGAAGTAATGTTACACTTTTAGAATCTTTCGGAAATTTGGAAGTCGGAAAAGAATACATCACAGCTAAAATTGATGACGATTTCGTTTGGCTAGTTATGGCGGATTTCCTAATCAGGGAAACGGATAAAGTTAAAGCCGACGAACAGCAGGCTTGGCTAGAAAAAAATGCCGTTCGTGTTCCCAAATCTTCCGTGACCAAACAACGGCTGCAATTTAATTCGGGAATTGTTACAGAGCAATCCGCTGAAGATGCGGGCCGAAACGCGGCTCGACAGATTGTTCAAATTGTAAACTGTTGGAAAACTGGAAATTGGCCACAAACTTTTGGAATTAGATACCCACGAAACGATAGAGATGACGCATATTTTAGAGCGTTCGTGCTTGGGGACGAAGTTTTCAAACAGCATAATTTCGTCAAATTAGATGAACAATCATTTGACGAACTGTTTCAAGAGGATTAGCAATAAAATGAAAATGAACACTTTTGTAGTATTCCCTACAGGCGAAAAATTATCAGGGAACGCTCCACATAGTTCTGTATTGGGGGAGACCGTTTTTGGGCCGCGGTGCGCCGAAGATGAGCTTATAGAATCCATTGACGAAGAAATTATAATCAAAAAATTTCTTGAGTTTTTGGTTAATTGTGGGTATGATTGGGAATCTTTTCAATTTCTTTCTAAGACAGAACAAAATAAATTAAAAACGGAGTTTTTTAGAGATGTCTAAAGAAAGAGAGGCTCTTTCTAAACTTAGAACGTCTTTAGATGGCGCAGACTCATTCGTAAATGGCGGCCACAGCATTATTAATGTAGGAGGGGCCACGAAACATGCAGAAAGAATGATGAAGGTGCCGACTTGGGTATTAAGCGATACAAAAGTGAAAGAGTTAATACAGAAACGATTTCCTAGATTAAATACTAATCGTCGTGAGCATAAAGCGGCCCGTAAAACTGTTTGCGTCATTTACTTATATTATCGAGTAGGACTGACCGCTGCCGCCACAGCCGAAGTAATGGGGATGTCAAGAAAAGCAGTAAAGAGGATATTAGAAAGACTAAATGGGTGGATAAAAAGTAACAAAACTACACGGTCCGCCTATTGAAGATTTAATTTTTGGGGCGCGAAATTTACGTCCAAAGGAGCTATTTGGGGATAAATGGAAAAAGATACTGTACTTGTGCATACATGTTTTCAGCACAAGAAAGGTTTTGAAAAAGATACGCCTGCAAGTCCTGAGAAATGCCGATGCCGCAAGCGTATATCATCGGAAAAAGCCGCTGAAGAAGTGAAACTCGGCTTGGCCAAATACACAGAAGTTAAAAAGACAATAGAAAAAATTGTTGTCTGCTTAAATTGTTGTTTGGACGGAAAAAGTTTCAAAAAATCTTGTAAAAATTGTTTGGGTACTGGGCGAGTCATTGTTAAAAAATTTACTAAGATTTTTGGCCCCGATATAATACGCACAATTTCACGAGATGGAAAAAGAAACATAACTACGGTTAAAGTCAAGAAGTCTCCAACTATAGAAGCTAAGCACATTCTCAGAGCGTTGGGACTTTACGGTGGCGGCCAAAACGCGGCAAGAGAGAGATGGGAAGAGTATAATCTTCTCACCAAAAAGTGTTTTGTCCAACTTTTGACTGATTATATTAATGTTAAGGAATTCGACCGAATATGGGCCGAGTGGATAAAATCTCCCGATGAAACTCCGTTTCCTCTTTCATTGAGATTAGAGCCAAAAAATGATTTGACAACAATGGTTGGACGGAAGTACGATTATGGCAGGTCCGTATGAATGAAGATAAGACAAAAGTGAAGATTGTGGCGGATATAGCATTAAAAGAAATCAGGTCTCGTTCTTTTTCGGGCAGACACCCAGAATTGGGAAAAATGATAAAGTGTCAAATTTGCGGAACGCGCCACAGAAGCAGTAAAATTTGTAAATTTAGGTACGCAAAATAATGGATATAATTATATATCATAATAACTGTCCAGACGGTTTTTCTGCCGCTTACGTGGCGAAAATGAAATATCCCGAAGCGGAATTATTACCATTAGACTACGGTACGGAGCCTCCGTATAATCGAGTCTCTGGAAGAGATGTTTTAGTTGTGGATTTTTCTTGGAGAAAAAGAGAACAAAATAGAAAATTAGCCGAATTGTCGAAAAGCTTTCTTATTCTTGACCACCATAAAACCGCACAGGCGGAACTCGAAAATGAACCGTATGCTGTTTTTGACATGAATAAGAGCGGAGTCGGAATTACTTGGGATTATTTTTTAATGGGCCGCGCCCTTGGTGGGTGAATTATGTCGAAGACAGAGATTTGTGGAGATGGAAACTTCCGTATTCACGATATGTAAATGCTTTTATTATGACATTTCCGCGCTCGTTGGAAGCTTGGGACCGTCTTGTAAAATACGACGAGGAACAAGCAATTTTTATAGGAAGATACATAACTTTACAAATAGAACATTATGTTAATGATGTAGCAAAACAATCTAAGCGAGGAAAAATTAAGGTCGGAGAAAACGAACTAGATTTGATGATTCTGAATGTCCCTTATATAAATTGCAGTGAAGTAGGAGAAAAATTAACTGAAGAGACGGGATTAAGTTTGACTTGGTTTGAACGGGCCGACAATAAAATTCAATTTTCATTGAGAAGCAGGGGAGATTTAGACGTTAGCGAAATTGCAAGACAGTTTGGTGGCGGCGGGCATAAAAATGCCGCTGGATTCGTACTACCGATTTCGGAAGGCCGCGCTGTAATTGATGGAATTAGTTATGGCCGTTGAACACATGTTGATAGCCGTTAAAAGCTGTCAACAGCATCAATCGTACCATCAAGCTATCAGGGATACTTGGGGCAAACAAGTATCCCGAATGGTATTTTTTATGGGTGGTTTAACGGGGGTGGTTCCCTCTTCCGATGAGGTTCTGCTTGATTGTCCTGACGATTATCTTAGTTTGCCGCTCAAGACAAAGAAAATTTTAGAATGGGCGGGAGATAGATTTGAATATATTTATCTCTGTGATAACGACACTTTTATAATACCAACACGATTAATGTCCTTGGATTATGATAGGTATGACTATTCGGGTTCAATGGATAGACACTGCCCCATAGGGCAGACAAAAGATTATAGAGACCATATAGGATATTATCCAAATTGCCATCCTTGGGCTAGTGGTGGAGTCGGATATTTTTTGTCTAAAAAAGCAGCGCAATTTATAGCGAAGAAAACTCCCGATGTTTGGGCGGAAGATTTATGGGTAGGCCAAGTTCTAGGTCCTGAGATACAATCGGGAAGAATGACGGCGGCTCATCTTCCCAAATTAGAAAATTATTCCGCTTGGCATTTTAAGAGAACGCGGAAATACAGATTTTATTGTCCTGAAATGATGTACCGAAGTTTTCGCTTGGGGAATCCAGATTTAATGTATAAGGAAGATAATGACAATAGTAACTAGACTGCGGGGCGGCATTGGAAATCAAATGTTCCAATATGCTATGGGATTGGCCCAAGCAAAAAGGTGGCAGACTGATTTATTGTTGGATATTTCATCATTTGTGGGAGATTCTTTAAGGCGTTTCAATCTTAATTTGTTTCCACGAGTGAATGAAAAAACGGTAATAGGATACGTGAAGGCCACAATTTCCGAATCGGGCATGCCGTATAATAAAGCCATAGTTGATTCCATAAAGTGCGACGAAATTTTAAGCGGATATTGGCAAACCGAAAAGTATTTTTCTTGGGATGCGCTCGGTTCGTCCGTTCCTTTTGGGGACATAAAGCAAGATTTGTTTTCAATTTTTACTGATGTTTCTATACAAGGAGATTATTATCACAGGCTAAACCGAATAAAAAGCGTTGAAAACAGCATCGCAGTTTGCATACGCCGCACGGATTATTTGAAATCTGATTTTCACGGCGTCTTACCCGCCGAATACTACAGGACAGCAGCCAAATTTATAAATGCCGAAAATCCTACGTTTTTCGTGTTCTCTGACGAACCGAAATGGTGCGAACAAAATTTTACGAATATTATTCCCGATGTTCCGTTTGAAATCATGGGTAGCTTTGACCAAACAACGCCGGAACATTTAGGCACTGAACATTTAGACATTAATTTAATGTCTTGGTGTAGGCATCACATTATAGCTAATTCTACATTTGCTTGGTGGGGCGCATGGCTCGGAGAAATCAGACAAAAAGGAATTATTTGTGCCCCGTCCCAATGGTTCTTAAATGCGCCAGAAAATCCAAAAGATATAATTCCTGAAAGGTGGATTAAACTATGATTGATTTGAATAATCCTAAATTTGTGTCGTTTTTATCCCCGCAAGCTGAGTGGAAGCACGCTCTACTTATAGAATTGGGGGAAAGATTCAATCTTCAGATTCTAGTGGAAACTGGAACGTGTTATGGCGGCACAATTAATGCGGTTAAACATTGCTTTTCTGAGATACACAGTATTGAGATTCAAAAATCCATATATGATAGTGTTGTGAGACGGTTTGCGGAAGACAGACATGTTAAATTGTATCATGGTTCTAGTCGGCGTATTTTAAGAGGCGTATTATCAAATGTTCCCTCAGGACCTCTGCTATTTTGGCTAGATGCTCATATAACAGGCGGAACAACCGAAAACGACGGAGACCAAATAAACGAGGAATTGAAAATCATTACTGAGGAACGGCCCGATTCTTTAATTGTGATAGACGACGTGAAACCTGACCGATGCAATGGATACGAAGGACCCGATGCGGCTATTACAATACCTGAAGGTTATAAAGCTGTATTTTTACACGGCGTATTAATTGTGCACGATGGTAGATATAATATCTAATACCGGAGAAATTCTAAATGAAAATTTTAGTGACGGGAAGCGGCGGATTAATTGGAGGCGAAGCAGTAGAATATTTTGGTTCTCGCGGCCACGAAATCGTAGGTGTGGACAATAACATGCGAAAGAAGTTTTTCGGAGATTCGGCGGATATTTTATGGAATTTGCATCGCGTGGTTCATAAAGTTATCAGATATGCACATCACGAAGCCGATATTCAGGATATGAATGCGCTGCAAAATTATGTTTTTCAAGGCGCACCATACGACGCGGTTATTCATTGCGCCGCTCAGCCTTCGCATGATTATGCCGAAAAGAATCCTGAAATAGATTACGGCGTCAACGTTCAGGGCACCAAGAATTTATTGGAATGTACGTTAAAGCATAGTCCGAACGCTGTCTTTATATTTATGAGCACCAATAAAGTTTACGATAATGCCGTTAACAGTATGGAATTTGAAGAATTTCAAACTCGTTTTGATAAAAGAGCGTGGCGAGGATTCGATGAGACGACTTCAATCGGAGCCAATAATACATTTGGACGGCATAAACTCGAAGCAGATTTAACGGTTCAAATTTATGCGGCGAAAGGCTTAAAAACCGTAGTTCTTAGAGGCGGTTGTTTGACGGGTCCGGGGCATTCGGGTGTTGAAATGCACGGCTTTCTTTCGCACTTAATTAAAACAGCCGCTACAGACGGCGTGTATAAAATTTTTGGTTATGAAGGAAAGCAAGTTCGAGATAATATCCATTCCTATGACGTTATGCGAGCCGTGGAAGAGATAATCAAAAATCCTATAGCAGGAGAAATTTATAATATTGGCGGAGGCAGAGGAAACAGCATATCAATACTTGAGGCCATTGCCAAGGTGGAAGGCATCATAGGAAAACCCGTAAAACGAGAATATGTAAATGTTCCTCGTTCGGGAGACCACAAATGCTACATTACGGATTTTTCCAAATTAAAAAAACATTATCCGAATTGGGGCATAACAAAGAATTTAGATTATATATTCGATGACATATTAAGGCAGATTTATTGGGGGCAGTATTCCGACCACGAAGATACGAAAAACTATCCTCTTAATGAAAACAGTGTCGTGATAGATGTTGGTGGATATAGAGGAGCGTTTACGGACGATATTGTAAAAAGATATAATTGTTTTGTTCACGTAATAGAACCAATAGAGGATTTTTATCATGCATGCGTTTTTAGATTCAAAAACAATCCTAAAGTGACGCTGCATAATATAGGATTGTCGCATAAAAATGGAAATAGAACCATTGCTAGCCAAGGTCAAAACAGCAGCTTGTTTCGCGGCGGACAAAATCAACCGGAGCTTCCGCCGGACCCTGTTTACGGAAAACCCGTTCCGATAATTGCTAATGTTGTAGATGCAGCCGAATTTTTTGAACGAAACATAATTGAAGCCGATTTGATAAGTCTTAACGCAGAAGGCGCGGAGTTTGAGATATTGCCTCGTCTCATAGAAACGGGATACATTCAAAAGTGCCGAAATGTTCAAATTCAATTTCACAAATTTTACCCTAATGCCGAGATTCTTAGAGAAGCAATTAGAACAGAGCTTAGAAAAACCCATGTCGAGAGTTTCAATTATCCTTGGGTGTGGGAGTCGTGGAAATTAAAATGAATCTTTCTAATATAACTATAGGCATAACATCATTTCTTCGTCACGGATATTTGCGACAATCTTTGCATGGTATCAGAATAAATTTCTCTGATTGCAGGTGGCTTGTGGCGGACGATTCAGACGTTCCGCCGCCTTTGTCTAGTGAAGAAATGGTACGTTTAAGCTTCGATTCGGGCTTAGGCGCAAAAAGAAACGCTCTAATTGAAAATACCAAGACTGAATATTTACTTCTAGCGAGCGACGATTTTGTTTTCGATGAAGAATCTAGAATGGGCGTTGAGTTACTCAAAATGACTTTAGACCGAAATCCCGAAGTGAGCGTAGCGGCAGGCAGAGTAAATGATAGACCGTATGAGGGGTTTCTTGAGTATTCTAGAGGAACTTACCTAAAAGAGATTTTGTTTGATGGCGATAAAAATCCGCTTTACAATACCGACCCCAACTGCTATAAGGTAGATATTGCAGCTAACTATTTTTTGGCGCGAACGCATCGGTTGATTCATTGGCCCGAATCAATTAAAATAGGCGGAGAGCATGGTCTGTGGTTTTTAAGAATGAAGCAGGCGGGCAGAATAGTTGTTTGGGTTCCCGGAGTGAACATACAAACACAGGAAAATAATCCTAGCAAAAAAGATTCAAGATATGATATGCTTCGTCGTAGATGTTGGGACGGCCACAATAAAATGAAGCAAATTTTGGAGATAAAGAAATACATAGATTTTTTTGGTATCGAGACATAGAAAAAAAATGAAAACTTGGCTAATTACTGATACTCACTTGAACCACAACAATATTAAGACCTATTGTCAGCGACCGGATGACCATACGGAACGTATTGATGCCAACATTCGTCGAATGGTGAGTCCGAATGATATTTTGATTCATTTGGGCGATATAGGAATAGGCAAAACTGACGTATTTATGCCGACTGTGCAAAAATGGCCGGGCAAGAAGTGGCTCATTCGCGGGAACCACGACACAAAATCGTGCCAATGGTATGTACAAAATGGATTCGATATGGCTTGCGACGGACTGATTTATCGCGGCGCTTGGCTTACGCATAAACCGTGGCGAGCGCCTTTGCCTCGCGGTACTCATATCAATATTCACGGACATTTACACAATGTTTGGGATGGATTTCTTGCCGACGACCCCGAAAAACAAAAAGATGAGTTTTTTATTTCGGCCAAAAAAGGAAAACTTTTATATCCTTGGCAAAGATTGCTTGCCGTGGAGTACACCAATTATATGCCCGTAGAATTTGATAAATTCGTGGCGAAAGGATGGGCGTGGAGAAGATGAATGGCCGACTTTGAACCTATTGTTAGGTGGGTTCTTTTCCAAGAAGACGATAAAAAAGAACCAGGTAAAATCGTGGATTTAGGGGACGGGGCAGGATTAACTCGGCTTGGAATTACTCAGCGTTATCATGCTAATGATGTTCCTTCCGAATACTTTACTACAATGCCGTTTGCCCAAGCCGTAGCTTACGCCAAATCGGTGTACAAGAAATTTTATTGGGTGCCCATACGAGGAGATGAAATTCAATCCGATATTGTGGCCGCTCCCGTGTTTAGTTTGGCTGTAAATAATTCTCCATCCGGTGCCGTTCGTGTTTTACAAAAAGTTTTGGACATAAAACAGGATGGAATTTGCGGACCGATTACCATTAACACTTGTAACTCCAAACAGCCTGAAATAGTGGCTTCAATGTTTCGAGCGGAGTGGGAGGATTTTTATAGACAGATAGCCGCATATAATAATCAAAATAAATTTTTATCGGGTTGGCTTGCCAGAGTTTATTTTCCGTATCCGTCGCCCGTGCCCCAAATTTATGATTAAATTTTGTTACATGTGTCGCCATAAAGGTTGCCCCAATCCTTACTTTTGGAGTTATAGCGAAAAAGGTTTGGACATTTTGATTCGCCTGCATGAGGCGGACCATTTTCTTGAAATTCAAGAAAGCATGAAAAGATATGATGAACAGAACAAATTTAAAAACAAGGATTATAATAAATTATACTGTAATTGGCAGGACATACTTTTTCTGAAGACGAGGGGAATTTCCATAGACGAGGATATTATTTATGTCGGTAAAGGTAGTGAACATTAAAAAAGAGTCTTGCGATATTCCCGTGTGCCGACCCACAATTTTTGGTAATTTTATGGGTTTTGGAAACCCTAGAAAAAACGCGGTGGAAGCCTTTGCTTTATACTTTTATTCGGAAGACGGACGTAAATTGCGAGAAAAGGCATTAAAGGAAATACCGGAAAATGCCAAAATAGGGTGCTACTGTTCGCCGGAACCGTGTCATGCCGACATCATTGCGGGCTATTTAAATTGGAAGCGGAGCCTTCAGTTCTTTTGTTATGCCCTAAGAGGACGATTGGAGAAATAATAAATATGGAAGTCGAAGAGAAAGATTTTGCCTATAGTTTGGGTTTTTTGGAAGAATGGTTAAAAGGACATCCGAAACAAGTGTCGGAACATTTGAAGACCGTGGCCGATGCCATATCTTTTTATAGAAATCGGTATCAAGCTGTTAAAGATAAATTTGACGAACTAATACAAGAAAACAACCAATTAAAGAAACAATATAACGAAACCGTGGCAAGTGCCGCGAAACTTTTGGATTTTGCTCGCTCGCAGGCCGAAAGAATTTCTGAAACGGAGCAATTAATAGAAGAACAGCGGCCTTTTTATCGGGTACACAAGGAAGGGCTTGACAAGCCACAGTAAATATGAGATTATTTTGAAGCAAAAGGAGGCTTTCGGCGTGATTTTTGAAATTAGTATTTATGCTCCCGGAATTTCGGATTTTCATCCAAAAACGGATGAACCGGTTCCATTCCCTCCAATTGTGGAGACTTTTGAGGCTAGTTGCAATCAAGAAGCGAAAGCAATCGCTGAAAAAATTTATGGTCAATAT
The DNA here is from genome assembly GCA_035652395.1 of Candidatus Paceibacterota bacterium. Lineage (NCBI taxonomy): Bacteria > Bacillati > Minisyncoccota > Minisyncoccota bacterium. The sequence goes on from DASRDX010000013.1 coordinate 55,420, forward strand.
GGATTCGGCCATGTCGGACATTACAACATCTTCCGAGCATAATTGCTTTTCGCAAGGAAAAGGCGGAGAATATTTATTTCTCTGCTCTCGTTGTGGAGGATGTTATGCATGTAATCACCGAGCGGTATTCATTGGAAAGAAATGGTGGTGGATTTCAGGATTGACAAATAAATACGAGCGCATCATAAATGACGGCAGATTATACGAGCTTCAGGCCGTGCCTGCCCCGTTCGTCGCGGCAGGGGCGAAGATGGCGACTTAATCTGGCGCGGCCTGAGGAAATGAGGATAATATGAAAAATAAATCTGAAATTACAGAAAAGAATATTCAAACGATGCCCGCCAAACAGCTTCGCGGTCGCTTGCGAAGGAAGGCCCGACAGAAAACGGGAGCTTTAATTGACCAAGCTTGGGCCGTTATTCTAAATGTCATTTACGAAAATACCGCGCCTCAAAAATTTGATGACAATAATAAATTTATGAAAACCGAGGCATCGAAAAATTTTGGAACTGTAAATCCTGGAATACGATAATAGGAGTTTATCGCATGATGTCGAAAGCAAGAAAAGCCTTCTTCTTAATATGGTTTTTGTTAGACGTATTATTGTTTATAACTTTATATTTATTGTCATTATATGGGATTTTATGAACTTAATCAAGAAAATCATAATCATATTCGGATTGGCCTTAATAACATCGTATTTATTGGGGGCGTCTCCGAAGTACAATCTTCAAAACGATTTCGATTATTATAACGAACAATACTTTTACGGAGCGTTGCCAAACAACACAAAAGTTATATGGTCGGATTTGTCGCGCTATAATGATATGGCTAGAATGGATAAAAGACCCGACGGCTCAGTTCTTATATCCATAGACCCTCGGCTCAATCCTGACTTAAGAGAAGCCGACATGAGTCTATTGCACGAAATGTGCCACGAGAAATTGGAATTACGCATAAACGTTCCTGCGGGTTATACGGCAATCGAATCTAGCCTAGACCCTCATGGGCCTGCCCACGAACAATGCATGATTGATTTGGCAGAGCGACACGCTTTCCATGATTTGTGGTGAATTAATTGAAATGAGATAAAAAATGGAGACCCTTAATGAGTTGGCACTTTTCGCGGGCGCTGGTGGAGGAATACTTGGCGGAAAACTCCTGGGATGGAAAACTGTCTGCGCTGTTGAAATCGAACCCTACCCTGCAAGTATTCTTATCAAAAGACAGAATGAAGGATTTCTCAAATCCTTCCCTATTTGGGACGACGTTAGAAGTTTTGACGGACGACCTTGGAAAGAAATTGTTGACGTGGTTTCTGCGGGCTTCCCGTGTCAGGATATTAGTGTCGCAGGAAAAGGAGCGGGAATCTCAGGAAAACAAAGCGGCTTGTGGAAAGAAGCAGCCAGAATTGTTGGTGAAGTACGACCTGGATTCGCGTTCTTGGAAAACAGTCCCGCGCTTACCAGTCGAGGACTCGACGTTGTTCTTGGGGACTTGGCCGAAATGGGGTACGATGCGGAATGGTGTGTGCTCGGAGGCTCCGATGTTGGAGCTTGGCATCAAAGAAAACGCATCTGGATTCTCGCTGCCGACAATAGGCAAGAACGAGTTCAAAGGTTCGTCTCGAAAAAGATACCGTGGAAGCACAGAGTACCGTGGTGCCAAGATGTCCGAGGGATTGAGGATTTGCGAAAACGAACCGATATATACTCACCCCAACTTTGCAGAGGAAGCAATGGGGTGGCCGATTACGTGGACAGAATCTCGGCCATTGGAAACGGACAGATTCCAACAGTGGCTGCGAGCGCATTCAGTATTTTAATCAATAGATTTGTCAGGGAACGGTGAGTATATGCTGTACTGTGAAGATTGTCGAATATACAACAATTTGAAATTACCGCCGTCCTATCCCTATGTTGACATATTTAAGGCCACGTGTGAGCTATGCCATAAGATGAAGGATTGCTACGATATTCCCGCCATTTACGCCAAACACAGATATAATTGGACGACAGAAGAAAAAATACTTGACACAATGCTCCAAAAAGAGTATCGTGGTAAAGCCGAGGAAATGATTATTCCTATAACAAAGGGAAAGCATGCCGGGGCCGTGAATCACGAATATACCGATATGCTCTTAGGCGTCCTAGTGCAAGTTGAAGGTCAAATAGATTGGTTTGCAACGTATGAAATGAGAAGAAAACTCCGAGATGCGATTGTTAAAAAACAGAAAGGAGGATAGCGTGGGATTTATTGGGTTTGATAAAAACGGCGAAGCTTTGTACGACACAAAAGATGCCGCCATAGAAAGGGCACTTATGATGGCCAAATTCCGAAATTTCAAGGGAAAAATTCTAATACAAAGAAATGTTCCGATGTGGTTTGCTCATTTGGTCAAAGGCACGATATTTGAAAAATTAGGGTATAGATGTTTGAATTTGAACGAACAGAAAGGAAAACTTGCATGAAAAACACATTAAAAGTGGGTGACGAAGTTTACGTGACACGAAAGGCCAAAAGCTATGAAAATGGTTGGAACAATGTTTGGGTTCCGAGCGCGATGAATTGTTACGTAGGTAAGATTGGGCGCGTTAAAGCAATTTATGAAGATATAGGAATCGAGCTAGATTTCGGAGATGGCATGCCTGAATATTTGTTCCCCTCTTTTGTTTTAAAGAAAATTTCTCCAATTCAGGAAGCCAGAGACATTGCTAAAAAAATATCTAAACGAAACGGCTTTGTTACAATTGATGAAGTCCAATCGGCCATGAAAGAGACTAAATTCGGGCCTATAACGAAGGGAGCGGCTGGAGCGGTTTTTAATACGCCCGAATTTATAAATACGGGAGTGACGGTCAAGAGCGTCAGACCCGAAAATCGGGGCAGGAGAATTTCTATTTGGAAGCTTAAAACAAGGGATAGGCATGGAAAAAAGACAGCTTTACGTAGTGGTGGCTAATTCAATAGAAACGGATTTCGGGAAGATAAAGCAACCCAAAGGACGGCAAACGGCTCAGGCCGCGCATGCCGCTGCGGCTTTTTGTTTTGAATATGGTAAATTATTAAATGCTTATACTACAACAATAATAATTTTACAAGCAAGAGATTCGGCAGAATTGCAGCATATTATGCGTTTAGCCAAAACAAAAAAGCTGCGTCACGTCGCATTTTATGACGAAAATTTATCCGCCTACGGCGACGGACAGTTTTTAACTGCCGTGGCCATATGCGGATTGCCAAAACAGGTTCAGGGTGTCATCGATTATTTGCCGCTTTGGAGTTAAAGGTGAGATTAATACAAGACACAAAATTGGATTTTCAAGATGTGCTTCTAGTTCCGAAACGCTCTACAATTCAGAGTCGGAAAGAAATAAATCTGTTGCGAACCTTTAAATTTCGCTACGTTGATTGGACGTGGACAGGAGTGCCAATCATTTCGTCCAATATGACTTCGGTCACGACTATTGAAGTTGCGCGGGTTATGTCGGAGCGCGGCATGTTAGCCTGTATGCCGAAGAATTTTAACGGCTCATCTTCGATTAATTCGGATTTTCTAATCAAAAGTATAGGTCTCAATTCCTTTGTTTCTAATATTAATTACGATTGTTGTTTTTTATGTTTGGATGTACCGAACGGCTACATAGAATCGGTTGTGGATAAAGTTCGTGAAATCAGGTCTGAATTTAGAGATGTTGTAATCATGGCTGGAAATGTCGTCACTCCAGAAATGACCGAAGCCTTAATTCTAGCGGGAGCCGACATCGTGAAAGTAGGAATAGGAAGCGGAGCAGCTTGTTCGACCCGTATTAAAACTGGCGTCGGGTACCCACAATTAAGCGCAGTAATTGAATGTGCCGATGCGGCCCACGGTCTCGGCGGCCACATCATCTCGGACGGCGGATGTGGTACACCAGGAGATGTCGTGAAAGCTTTTGCCGCTGGAGCGGATTTTGTTATGCTTGGCGCAATGCTGGCCAGTCACGATGAAAACGGCACCGAATTTTACGGTATGGCATCAGAAAAAGGCGCTACCGAGATAGCTGGTGGCCTTAAAAACTACAGGGCTTCGGAAGGATGGGAATTTAATTTACCTCGGCGCGGTCCGCTAGAAAACACTCTTCAAGAAATTACAGGCGGCATTCGGTCGGCCTGTGCCTATGTCGGGGCTAAAAACATAAAAGACTTGCCTAAATGCGCGACATTTGTTAGGGTAAATAGGATAGCCAACAGCAGTTTGTGGGAACACCGAATTTAAGAGTTGACAAACAATTGCCGCTCAAGTACACTTTCAGAATTGCCAGTTTGCTTAGGAACGCGCTAGGGTTGGCGGACAATTGCCGCTCAAGTACACTGCTCAGCCCGCAACTCCTTTTTGACTAAGGTGTTGGGGGCTGAGCCGCTGACTAATACAAAAATGAAACTATATAAATTAACAAACGAAAACGGCTATACTTACAATAAAACCCTGTGGGGCGAAGGCGTATCACATTCAGGAACGGGAAAGGGACCGATTTGTAGCGAGGGATGGATTCACGCTTACGAACACCCATTTATTGCCGTATTTCTTAACCCGATACACGCATACTTTAAAAATCCTAGAATGTGGGAAGCGGAAGGCAAAATTGACATACGCGACGGACAATTAAAAGTAGGATGTAAAACTTTAAAGACCATAAAAGAAATCCCGCTGCCTAAGGTACAAGACAAACATTTTATTATTTTCGGAGCTTTAGCCCTCGTCCAAGCTAGCAGTACTGTGTTTAATAGTGATGAAATAGTACGGTTTAACAACGGCGAACTTTTAAATCTTCTTTTAAATTATTTCACGACGATTTCCTCTAATTCTCGACTACGTATGCCAGCGTCATTATTATATCAAGCGGCATCTGCACTACGCAATTCTTCTTCTACATTCGACAAGTCTTTAATAATTAGATATATGTCCGCTAAAGCCGTATATTATTGTAATACGGCCAGACCTCCTTTGGATTTAATTTCGATTGCCGAAAAGAACCGCGAATATCTGACCGATGCATAAAATTGTATCGAGCCTGAGAAACAATGTAAAAAAGAACATCGAATCCGTCCTTAAAAATGATAATGTAATATAGCATTACTTTCAAAATGTATAAAACTCATCGAGTAGTACTAAAACTTTTTTTGGTCTTGACAGCCATGATTTTTTACGGTATGCTGCTGTATCGTAAAATCAAAAACAGACTGAAAGGGTTTGTCCGATGATAACAAAAGTAAAGAACAAGACAACTCCTTCATTCAGGGAACAGGCCGAAGTGTGGCTACGAAATGGACAAAAGCGTAAAAGAAATCCGCTTCGTCCCGAAACAGTCAAGACCTATAAATCGCAAATTGAAACCAATTTGAATCCGAATATAGGCGTACTTGCCGTAGATTCCGTTGGAAATAAAGAAGTTAAAGAACTTGTGGCAATCTTGGCCGCCAAAGGACTATCGGCCAGCACGATTCAGCTTAACGTCAATATTATCAAGCAGATACGAAGTTCTATCGTTAATTCAGAGGGTGAGCAAGTCTATCCGTATAAATGGAACACGGAATTTATGGACTTGCCCATTGTAGATAAGAATCAACAGAAAAGGCCCGTGGCTAGCGCACAGACGGTTCAAGACGCATTTAAATGCACTTCCAAGGCCCCAAGCCATACCCAAGCCCTTTTGGTCGTTCTAGCGGGTTCTGGGCTGCGAATTCAAGAGGCTTTGGCATTGACTATGGCCACGAATGAGGAAAGACTGCCTAATTTTAATTATTGGGTGCCGTCCGAATCAAAAATAGTCGTATTCGGACAACGAGATGGCCAAAGAATGATGCCGCCGAAAACGAAGGCAGGAATTAGAGAAGTAGACTTGCCTAGCGAGCTTAATGACTATCTAAAGCGGCATTTTAGGATTGAAAACGGATTAATGTTTCCTGAATCCGAAAGCTTTTACCGACGTGAATTTGCAAAATGCGGCATTTTAGGCGGATTCCACAGTCTACGGCGATTCAGGGTTACACATTTGCGTATGCAGGGGGTTCCCGACAGTCTAGTTCATTTTTGGATTGGACATGAAGATTCTACCGTAACAGGCAGGTACACCGAAGTCGGAACAGAAATCGAAGCAAGAAGAGAAGCGGCCAATAAAGCAGGTTTAGGTTTTAATTTGGATGAACCGATACGCGGGCGCAATCCCGGACTTTAGTCTGGGTTAGCCGCGTCCTTGTTGACTGACATACGTTTTGAGAATTTCTAACGTCGCTCCACCTACGGAGCAAAGGAAGAAACCGCTAGACCAAAGAGTACGAGCATGACGACCCCAATAGAAGGAACCAAATCGGCTGAGATAGGCGGAAGCACTCTTACTTTTGAGAGTGCCAACAACTGCGCTCAAGTTAGCCGTGGGAGGGTAGCGGAGAAGAAAGTGGATGTGGTCGGCATCGCCACCAAACTCAACAACCGCACAGCCGATGCTATCAACAACGCCAGTAAGCATCTCACGAATAAACGGAAGGTCGGCAAGAAGCTTCCTGCGGAACTTCGTGCAAAAGACGACGCGCACACAAAGATGGTAGACACAGTGACTTGCTGTATCAAAATCAAGTGCCCCGATTTTCTTCGTCCCGTACTTGATTCCTTGGTACCCAAGGCTCGTGCCTGCGTTGATAGAATGCTCGCTCATCGCGACCAGTCCTCTAGTAAATATTATCACGAGATACCGAGCGCAATCAGCAAGAGTCTGATTGCGAAGTACCAAAGAAATAAGAAATGCAAATCGGTAACCAACCTCGTGTTGCCTATCTCCGGAGACAAAGGCAGGCAGATTAAGTTGGAAGCAGGCGGGTTGAGAATCCCTGCACTATTCAAAAAAGAAATTCTGCCCGTTATATGGTTGCGACTGCCTGTAGGATTCATCCGTAGTGCAGAATTTTTTATGCGCAAAGGCGGGTGGTACGCAGCAGTTTGCTACAACGCAAAAGCGGATAAGCAGTTCGTGTGCACGGGAACAGTGGGCGTTGACCGTAACTCGGTTGGTGCTGTCGCAACGTTGGCAGACCCACAAAGCGGGAAAGTTTTGCATCTTGGTTTCAACCCAGCAAAGACAAAAGAAGTCTGGAGGGGGCGGAAAGCAAATTTGCAGGGTCTTGGGAAGAAGCGTCTTCTTCACGAGATTCGTAATAAGCAATCAAGACGCACGAAGTACGAAAATCATGTCGTGTCCAAGCAGATTGTGGACTACGCCGCGAAACATCGTCGGTGCATTAACGTAGAGAAATTGGAGAACGTCAGGAAGGGGAAGATTCGCCGTTATAGCGAGTCGTCTCAGTGGTCTTTCTATCAGTTGCTTCAATTCATTCTCTACAAAGCCGCTTTGCGCGGGGTAATGGTGCTGGAAGTAGATTCTGCGTATACATCGCAGGAGTGCTCCCGATGCCATCAGTTAACCAAGCCCAACGGTAAGTCATATCGTTGTGGACATTGCGGACACAATGACCACCGAGACGCTAACGCGGCATTTAACGTCGCAGGACGCGCGATGCCTATCGGTGGAGTAGTCGGAGACTCAGTGCGCTCCGATTCGGGCCTATTGGTAGTCCCGTTTCTGGGAACCGAGGTGCAGCAATGCAACTAGGCAAACAGAATCCCAGGGTTTGCCCTGGGAGTATCAAACTAACTGTGCCTAAAAAACAAAATGGAGACGGTTTTTGTAAAATTTTTTACGTGTCGTCCGAATCCGACCCTACGGAAGTTCACATTGTGACTCGCGTAGGCCATCTTTTTGCTAGATATTTCTGCGATTGCAAAGATTTTATGGTTCGTAAATTAACTGACTCGTCCACTGTGCCCGGAATCGTACTTATGCAAACACGGCAGCTTCGTAAAAAATTTTGAGAATCGTAAAAGAAAGAAAAATGAAAAAACAAGAAGAATCAAACGCAACGGTTGAAGAGCAGACTACGCTTTTAAACCCAACGCCAAATAAGGCTTGGGACGAAATCGAAACCGAGCCGCTTTTAGAGCACTCAAGAGAGTAAAATCGGCTCAAAGTCTCCGGTAAACCTGTTATTGGGGTCTATTTCAGATAGCATGGTCCTGAGTTTTGAAATTCTTTGCTCTATGTTCCCTGTATTAACCCAATCCATGTAATGATTATATGCTCTGAACCCGATATGCGCGCATTGTGGCGTGTCGGGGTAAAGAACGGATAGGCCATAAAATTTAGCTATGCGTCTAATCAATCCGTCATCTAAATCGGATACTTCAGGCATCGGCCCAAAGGTGCGGTCCATATAGGCTTGCCTGTTTTCAAATAGACTGTCATTTATGTGTTCCACTACCAAAGACAAAGAACCGCGCTTAAAACAACTTCCAGGATTAGTGTACTGATTATAGCTTGGCAGATGCCGCATTCTTCGACCGCACGTAGCAAAATAATCATTGGCGGCCTGCGCCGTAAAATGCCAATTGAAAAAATTTCGGCCCACCAATACGTCTTCTTCAATAAGAAACACGTATTCGGCTTTAGTCTCGTATCCAGCTTTTAGGGCTTGAAGTATGTTCCACATTCCCGAAGGAACGGAAACATGCGGACGGGCATGAAAAATTAACGCTCTTGGACAATACTCATCTCTGACAAATTCTACTTCCTCAATATTACAGTCAGTATCTGCAAATATTCTTACGTCATCAACTTGATTTTCCGAATTAGAGATTTTCTCCAAGGCCAAGGCCAACATTTCGGGTCGTTTGTGAGTCGGCATAACGACGCAAGAGACGCTCGAATTCTTCTGTAGCCAACTGCTGTCGCTGTTCATTGGTTAAATCCTCTATGGGAACGGCTATTTTTCCAGGAATAATTTTCGCATCCACATAAGCAAAGTCACTCATCTGAATTCTCCTCCGACATTTTTCTAAATTGTTCGGGCAATTCGGCCTCTTCTTCGGCACTTAATTCATCTGGCGGATTACCAAAATAAGCTAATTCCAAATAGTTTTTACGAGTAAGAGGAATTTTGTCTTGCTTCATTTTTTTTTCAAGAACAATGTCTTTTTCCATTATTTTAATCCTTTCGACAGAGTTTCTAGTCCTGTTTTAGTATATTTGGTTTCAGGCTGTTTGTCAATATTTGCTTTTCGGGCCATATCCATAATTTTTTGTCGGGTGGTTTCCGCAGACTGTTTGCCGTCTTCGTACTTTTCCCATTCCTTTTTAACCGCTTTTTTAAGTTTTGTTTTGTCTTCCACTCAGTCGGAAATAATTTCCTTATTTTTTCCCATACTACGGATTGCAATTCAGAAGGCCAAGTTCTTTAGCGGCTCGGCGATATGCTTCAACGTATAACGGATAATTTCCGACAACACCAGTGTAATTAGATTCTCCCGCAGCGCCGAAGTTATCTTTAACTTCCGGGGAATCAGCACCTAAAGGCATCAGCGTGGCCGCAGCAACCGCATGAGTATCCACGGTCACGTCATCAGGATTTTAGACGGGTCTATAATATTGTTATAAAAACTTCTTACTTTGTGACCATTTCCTATATTGCGGCGGCTTGGTCATATTTGCTCAATTCACTAATTTTCTTTTCTTCTATTTTTTCGCATATTGGGCACGGCTGTCTTCTAGTTTTCGACGTACTTTTTCAGAGTCTATTCCATCCGCCGTTTTCAGGGCTAAGGTAGTTCCTGTTTGCGGGTCGTGGAATAAGGTTAATTCAGGAAGTCCTATCTGAGGGTCGCCGCGCATAACTCCAGCAGGCACGCCTCCGCCTTCCTTAATTGCAGCGTCGTGTTCGGGGTTTCCCGTGGTTCTTTCTTTTGGAATTGAAAAAGCAGGAGACTCAGGTCTTACCGATTCAGTTCTTTGTCTATTTGCTGCCTCACTTGCCGCTTCTGTTCGGGCGACATCCGTTTTGCGCTCTCTATCGCCTTCTCCATTAGTTCTTCCGTAGTCAGCGTTTTGTTCTGCTGGTCCTGCTGCTTGTTCTGCATTCTGCCTCCTCACAATTTCATTATACATCTGTTGTATGCGTTGCGGGCTGTAATGATATTGCTCGGATAAGCCCTCTTCTCTTACTCCTGCATTCTCATTAATTATGTCCGATACGTGCTTGTTTGTCAAGAACTGTTTATTTTCATCTATGGCTTTATTTATTACATCTAGGGCTGAGGTATTATCGTATCCTACCTCTTTTAGAAATCTTAGAGCCATGCCTCCATCAGAATCCTGTCTCGTAAGCATTGAATTAAAATTATGATTTTCATTTCGTGGAATGTTGTTAAAAACTTCATCCGCAGCTATGCCGCCCATAACGGCCCTTATTACAGGCATAACCTTGTCAGGTTTTAATATAGGGCCGTGCGGGCCGGGTTCAAAAAGACCTTCGGTTTTCCAATCAACGGCGGCGATAAAATTCTTGCCCATTTTTGGATACGTATGCCTTAGCATGCCATTTAAACCCACGCCTTCTTTAGTTCCCACAAGAGCATGACCTAGTTCGTGTTTTATAATTTCTATTGGGATTCTTGAGGGAATACGATGCATAGGCAACGAAAGAATTTTTTTCTTAGGTACCGCGTATTTATCTTCAAATGCTGGTGGCTTCGGCTCTCCCACATCAATAGCTACGGCATCGGGATATTTTTCTCTAGCAATATCAAATACTTCATGGCTAGAATGGGCAGGAATAATTTCAATTATGGGTTTTTCTTCTCCCTGCCTTTTTATCTGCGCTCGATACTCGTGCTTCAACGGAAGTTCCGCTACTCTAGAAAAGGCGGGTTGTTCGGGCTTGGCAATGCTGGCGCTGGGGCCTCCTGTTGTTTCAGCAGTCCCTTCTCCTGTCCTAGAGGTTTCGGGAGATTGGTCTGACTCTTCAGTAGGGCGTCCTTGAACACCTGTTTCTGCTTCGGCTCCGCCTGTTTTAGTTGTTGGCTCAACTTTTTCAGCATGTCGCTCAGGCTGCCCTGCAAGCTGCTTGTTACTTGGTTCATTTTTCTCTCCTAATCCCAAATCTTTGTAAATTTGATTCATTCTATCTTTGCTGATATGTAAACTTCTGTCAAGGCCGGGTTCTCTTACTGATGCGTGGCTTTCAACGAATTCTTTCATTCCCGGTCTAGACAAGTCAGCACGAACCCTTTCCGCAGCAGCCGCTATAACTCTAGAAGCTTCCGCATCTGACAATCCCGCGTCTTGAAGAAATTTTCTCAAAGCCGCTATATCTGCGCCAGCATGTTCGTTCTCTGTAAACGGAACGTCATGCCACAAATCATTGGCTACAGCGCCCGCCACATACACATCTGCGATGTCGTCTATTCTCTTAGCGGCTTTTTCTAAGTCGAAGCCGCCTTGCCTGTCCCCGAATTCCGCGTCCCAATCAACGGGCGCAAGCATTACATTGTCCCCAATTTCGGGATGCTCGTGCGACCAAACTTCATCGAGCATAGGAATACCGCGCATTTTCGCAATGATATTATGCACTATATCATGCGCTAACGCAGATTGAGTATCAAGATTGTTATGAAATTCAATATCAGGATGCAATAACGGTTCGGCGTTCTTAGGCAGCGTAGCAGTAGGAACGGTCTGTTCAGCGGCATTTTCTTGTGCTTTTTGTGTGGCCTTTCTAATCAGTTCGTCATCCGCCAAATTTTGATTATTGAAATTTGACAGCAATTTTTTCTCGGCAGAATCTAACTCGACGCCGTGTAATTTTTTGTTGGCTACATCCTCTAAAAATCTCTGTTCTAAATCTGCGTAACTAGTATCTCCGACATATTCGCCATAATGAGATGCTAAATCCGCGTGTAATTGAGAGGATTCCCGCAATAATTGTCTTATATCGTCGGCGGATAACACGCTCAAAACAGGAGGAGGAAGACTTTCCCAAGGTAACGGTCTCGCAGGAGACGTCGTAATTTGAGCCAATCTTGTATTTATATCTCCCGAAATATTTGCCGCCTCCGCAGCAATTCTATCTCTTGTTAAATCGGACGGAGAAATAAGATTTCCCAATTTTTCTCCTGCCGCTCCTCCGAATTCCCATCCAAGAATCGCGTGGCCCGCTCCTCGACCTAATATCGCTCCTACGCCTGCGCCCGCGCGTCGAGCCTGATTCGACAAAAATTCCCTAAACGGAGTTGTTTTGGCTGTTCCTCGAACTTGCTGCTTTGCTCTAGAAAGTTTTGATTCTATCGCGTCACGAACGTTAATTACAGCCTTTTGTTCAAGCCTAGCCTTAGCCACGTCAGAAACCCCTAAATTTTCCAACGATTCAGCTACACCCTTTCTCAAACTATCAACCAAAGCCGCCTTAGCTGCATATTCAGGACTGTTAGAAATAGCTGTTCTCCAATCCCAAAGATTTTTTCTACGAATTCCGCGCAATTGGTCGTTAAGTCTAGTAATTAATTCTTGAGCTTCGCCAATTGTCATATCCTTCAAATTAAAATCTTCGATGGAATTTAATCCGCGTTCTAACCACCCCGATTCCAATAAATCGGCAGGCTTCAAAGCCGCAGCAACATCTAAAGTAGGATTTGTGGCAATAGGCTGATTCAAATGCGGCGCAGATGCTTTGGCAATCTCATTATCAATTCTATTTTCCGCACGATTTAATGCGTCGTGAAGTTGCTCGGCATCACTTATATTTTCCTGAGCATGATAATCGGAGATGTGAGAAAGAGCCACATCTAAATCTTGGTCGGTGTAAGGTGCCCGCGAAGTCGGAGGAAAAGCCTTTTTAAAGTTTTCTTTAACTGTTGCTATGTTTTTGACTATCTTAGGAGCCATAAATGCTCTTTTAGCTGCTTTAACTGCGTTCAAAGCATCTACCGCCGCTTTGGCGCGATTTTCCGAAGCTTTGTTCATCGCATCAATGGCTTTGTCTGCATTTTTGGCTGCTTCGGATGCTTTATTATACGCTTCTATGGTTTGTTCTCGTGTTCCCGTTCCGTTTAGCTCCGCCTGTTCTGCCGCATGCGCCGCCTCACGGGCTTCATCGGCTTGTTTAGACGCGGCCATAGCATCATTTACTCGTGTTTTCCACGACGAATTCGCAGCGTCTGCTACGGTTCCTTTTGAAATAATAGTTGCTGCGTGAGATTTCATGGTATTAGGAATTTCGGTTTTTCCTAATAAATTCAAACCCTCTTTATAATCATTATTACTGAAGTGTTTTTCTACTTTATTTAAAACGGAATCTGTAGAAGGTTTTACTGTCTCATGTAAGCCAACAGCAGTTCCCAACACTCCCAATAAAGCTTGACCCGCTCCTGATACTCGACGCTCAAAAGACTCTAGCGGGGTTTCTCCTTCAGGGCCTTTAGATAAAGCCTGTTGCACTCCCGCCACAGTAAATCCTCCCGCAGTTGCCGCTTCTAATGCTCCCACGCCTCCTTTAATTAAAACGGGAGCCTCGGAAATGAGTCCCTTCGCTAAGGGTCCCAAACCCAAAGTCATAATTCCAAGAGGAGATAAAGTTCTTCTTGCCGACTCAACGCCCGCCCCTATAATATCCGCCGGTGCTCTCGCAGCGATAATAGAAGCTTGTCTCGCCCATTCCGGCAATTTTTCGGGTTCGTGAAGAGCTAACCAATCTGTTATCATTTGGTTAAATTTTTGATATACTCTTTTATTCGCATCAAAATCGCCGCCAACAGGCTTATTAAGGGCTTCCCAAAGACTAATAGACCGTGGCTGCTCAGTCTGAACAACACTGCCGCCGAGTTTCATAAAAAAATCATCGGGTTTTGAAGGCTGTGATTGCAGTATTTGTGTTGGTTCCGCCCCTAATTTGAGGAAAAAATTATCGTCTTTATGCACCGATGCCGCAGTAGAAGGCGCTGAAACAGCAGAAACTGCGACAGGACCTAATGCTTTACCTGTCGCGTCGTACGCAACACCATTCTCTACTCTCGTGGCGCTTGGATATTGTTTTGAAATATCCAACTGCTCAGGCTCATTTTGATTCTGCGTTTGGTCTTGCATCACCAAATTTTGATTCTGTATTTGGTCTTCCATTATTGAATTACCGTAGCTCCATTGGCAACCGCCGCATCTTTTTGATTCTGAGGAATGGTCATAATGGTTCCGCTTGGAGTTTTAATATAAATTCTCCCCGGAGGAGGAGCGGGCAAACTAGATTTTGCTTGAGCATCAGGAGAAGCAGAACTCATTGACAATAAGTCATTATCCTGGACAGGCAAACCAATTTTTTTAGCGCCTTCAAGTGCGTCCTCGGATAAAGGTCCAACAAGTTGTGAAATGTTTTTACCCATTTGATTTTTAAACCTTTGGTTCATTTCTCCGTATCTTGCTTGAACAGTTCTTCCCATCTGTTTCAATGCGGCCCCAACTTGGGACGGAGTACTATCATCTGAAAGTATCGTTTCCGCCGCTTTTCGGTCTTCCGCATAAAGCGCCCTTCCCCCCAATAAAAATCCTTCAAACTCTTTTCGCACAGGTTCTAGAGCCGTCATATATGAAGTAAACCTAGGGTCGCTAGAAATATTCTTTTTCCACCACACCAACGGTTTATTAGCTAATTTAACATCCGTTAACTGAAGGTTCCCAATTACATCGGCAGCTTCACCGGCGTGCCTCAAAAAAGTTCCAAATGATTGTAATTGTTTGCCTTCCGAACCCGTCGTATAATCATCCATTATTTTTATTTGACGCTTTAACGCGGATATATTAAATTTAGGATTCAGTTCTTTAACTCTGTTATAAAGAAGTAGTCTCTGATTACCTTTAAATGCCGTAGTAATATCCTTCAAATCAGTCAAATCTCCATTGGCGATAGATTGCGCGGCAGGCTCTATATCTTTTTGCATTTCTGTTCTTTCGGCTTGTCTAGTAACTTCTGCCGATTTCTCTTGAAAAGCGAGAGATGCCGCTGATTGTGCCGTTGCCTGTTTAAGCATTTGTTGTAATTTAGGAACGATTTCTTTAGGAGTGTTGGGGTCGTCTATTCTAGATTGGATTCCCGAAGCTATCGCAGCAGCCTCGGCCCCGTGAGCGCCATCTAACTTTTTCTGTAAATCGGTTAAATCGGTATCATTTTTGCCTAATTTTTCTTGATATTTTTCAAGAAGTTTATCAAAAAAATAGTTTCCTTTATCATCTTGACCATAATACTTGCGTAAATCGTTATCTAAATTAGGATATTTCGCCCTCATTTGAGGGTTTGCAAGCATGGCATTTCTAGCTGCCATAACGTCTCCATTATTGTGGGATAAGGCGTTAACCCAATCTTCGACTCCTCGAAAATTGACGGCTTCCAAATCTAGAACCATTTTTTCATCCGCCATCTTAGAGTCAATCAATTCTTGGTTACGGGCTTTCGTTGCGGCGCGAACATCCGCAGCGTGTTGCATCATCAAATTAAATTGCTCCCCTGAAAATGTTTGTCCTTCCTTCCATTTTTGTCCGGGGGCGGGAGGATTATATTTATTTAATTCATCCAACACATCTTTATATCCTGGTAAACTTTCATTGAGTGTAACTTCCTTCGGAATGCCCATTAAAGTATAGGTCGTGCGAACAATGGGGTTTCCGTTCTCATCCTCCCCCACCGTTTTTAATCCATCAGGAATTGCCGTCTCTTTTGTAGGGTCGAGTTTTCCTTCTTTTAAATATTGATTAATTTCATCGCTGTCGAGATGGTCGCCTAGAACGGGCACAGGATTCGGCAAACTCCTGTAAAGTTGAATTTGTCGAAGACCGGAATCCACCGAAGCCTGCTTTGCTTCCATATCTAATTTACTTACCAATCGCTGTTCGTGCATTCTCCTGACCGCAGATTCAGCCATCAAAGCTCTGTTTTTATCTTCTTCGGTCTTTAAAAGCTTCTCTTGGGACAGTCTCTGATTTCTAGCAGCCATCGTTCGAGCAAATCCCGTAAGCGCACCTGCTCCTGCCGGAACAGTACCGACTGCCGCAACATCGCCTATGGATTGTCCGACACCTTTAAGCGCGTCCAAAGCTCCGCCAACTACGGCTCTCATAATTCCGCCCGGCTTGGCCGCAACTTCTGGGTTGGACCTGATTGTTCTGTTTATGCTGTCGCCTATCGCTTGAACGTGAGGCAGAATTTGGCCTTTGGTTGCAATAATTTGTCCGAGTGATGCTCCGCCTGAAACGGGCAAACGTTGTGGAATTTGAGTTTCTTGAGGAGCCAAAGGAATAGAAGATTTTACCGCAGGAGCTAAAGGAGTGAAAGGTTCTGAGCCTGTATCAACTAATGTAGGAGACGCCAACGTTGAAACAGCATCTTGCGGTCTCAATATATTTTGTATTAATGGATTATCTCCGGGCAATTGTGATAACGTTCCTGCCGGATTAACTTTTGGGTCTAGCATATTTTTATCCCTGTCCCGTTAAGGCATTTAACCCGCCTTTAAAGAAATCTCCCACTCCTTCTCCGAAAGTTTCACCTGCGCCTAAATTGGCAAGGCCGCCAGCGCCAAAAGTGGCCAAATCCATCAGGCCCGAACCAATCAAGCCTCCAAGCATGGCTTGCTTTTGGCTTCTTTGTTGAGCTATTTTATTAGCCATATCGAACGAACTTGAAAACCCTTGCTGCGCCGCGCCAGCAAATCCTAGAGGGTTATATTGAGACGCTAACTGATGCAATCCAGCCGTTGCAGCCAACCAATTCTGTCTACCCAAATTATAGTTCTGTAAAGTTATGGCCTGTTTTTGACGGGCCGCTTCAGAAGCGGCAGCACTAGCCAAACTTGATTCTAGAGATTCTCTAGCTCCGCTAGGCAAAAACTCTTGACCGCCGCCGCGAGCCGCCAAGGTGGTTCGTAAAGCCTGTCCAGCTTTGGCATATTCTTGAGCAACGCCTTCGGTGGCCCCTGTTGTTAGTGCAGCCAATTCTGCCGCGCCCATTCCTGTTTGGACGGGTCCTGCCGCAGCAATGGGCGTCCACATTGCATTGAGCTTTCCCAAAATATCGCTCTGATTTTTAAAATTCTCATTAAAATTTGCCGCCAAGCTAGAAGCGAGCGATGCTTGCTGCGCTTGAGCCATTGTTTCTTCGCTACTAGGTCCGCACATTAACTTTCCTCGAAAAATAGTACGTGGTCGTTTGAATCAATTTCGGTAAAACCGAATTTCTTATGCATAAATTTGATTAGTGATGAGTGGGTTGATTTATATATCAATCCATCCAAATTGTTTTGTCTTGCCAGACTTTCCATTATAGGAATTGCCCACAACAGGGATTTGATAGTCCGAGATTTACTAACTTCCGTTTCAGGCCCAAATTGACAGTGTAAACGCAATAAATCTCCCTCTTTTTCAACTCTCGCAAACATTGTTGGTCCGTTGTCGTCGTAAATACAAAAACTCAATAATCCGTTGCCTGTCAGCCACCATTCAGGGTTTAAACAATCCTTATGATAAGAGTCGTTAGAAATCCATTCTACTAACTTAGTGATGTCCTTAACTGTGGACGCCTCCAATCTCATTTACCAATACCTCGGTTTAACTGAATTTGGAACGCCCGGCGCGTTAGGTCCGAAATTTGGATTCCAAACAAAAGAAAAGTAATCCATAAAAAATCGCATAGAACTTCCTGCCGGACTTGTCGTATCATCGTTACCAAAAGCAAAATATGGCTGATAAGCCGGGTATCCAATTACAGAAGAGTTACTCGCTAAGTTAGTGCTTGCAAATGAAGCAATAGTTGTATTAAAAGTTAAATTCCTATTAGAAGACTCTGCGTTTGGAATTAAAGTTACAGTTTGCCCATTAAGAACAGAAGCCGCCCCCGGAAGATTCGCAAAAGTAACTTTACTTCCGGGTCCGAAAGGAGCCGCACTTGCATTAGTCAGTACATTACTAGTTGCGGATAATGGACTGTTACTAACCAAGCCGATATTAGTTGAAGTACCTACCGAAGTTATAGATGCGCCAGCCGTAATAGCCCCATTTGTAAGTATAGTAAATAAAGGCACAGTAAAATTTTGTGAAATTATTTGGTTACCATCGGTCATAGAAATAGTTACTTGGCCCACGGCAGTGCTAGTAATTTCTAATCTGTACCAAGTTCCTTGAGTAGGAGTAAACGGAGTTATAAAAGTTTGACCTTGAAGATTATGTCTAGGGCTGCCTGTCGTATAGCTCCTATTTGAAACGACTTCAAATGTATAATTGGTGTCATTCAACCCCGTTCCCGATGCAGTAGCGGCATGGCTTTCAGCAACGGCAGATGCATTAGCTAAGGTTAATGTTGTGGTAGAACTGCCCACACACACAAATGTTCCGTTATTAACACCGTTAGTGAAGCCCGATACTGTAAAAGTAATACCGTTATAGGCTCCGTTAGCTCCTCCAGTAATGGTTCCTGTATAAGTCGCATTTCCGCCCGATGATGTCGCAACAGATGAAAGAGTAAGTGTTCCCGGTGTGGCGCTCGTATCATAACGGACGCCCATAAATACATCAGGCCGACCAACCCCATTTGCTAGATTATTAATAAAATTACCACAAAGACCTACATACAAACTCTTTTTTGCTTTTGAAAACGCAAACTGCGTGCTGCTATCTACTTTCCAAACAAAAGTCAATTTCCAACCTGGATAGTCCAATAAAGGCCACGCTACTTGAGGCACACCTGCTGAATTTATAGTAACGCTATTTATAATATATCCGCCAACACTATTGGCGGACGTACTGTTTTCCCAACTAAAAGTTCCAAAATAAGGAAAGACATAGCTGGTAGTTTGAGGCGTAGTGATGCCCGATGCAAATGTACTTATCCACCCCAATTCGCCAATTTGGGCACTAACGTTTGCGGGGTCTAAGCTACCATTATATAGATTGGAGAAATCATCCCTTAAAATGACATAGGCCGAGTCATATTCCCACGGAAGAGTCCCATGAGTTATACCGTCGCCAGTCGCAGTACTTACGAACGATATATTACCGCTGCTATCTGATGTGATAGATAATCCCGTGCCTTGAAAATTTGCCACACTTTGATTTGGATTAACTATTCCGTTTGTTTTTAAAAGCAGACCGCTGCCGCTATTTTGAACAATGGTCTTGGTTACGCTTGCAGACGCACTGTTAATAGACGGAAAAGAACTAGGCGATAAAGGCGAAACCCTAAAACTTGATAATCCCGGCCTATTATACTGACGTAAGGAGTCGGGAGAATATTGCAAAGGCAGCGGCACCGTCGCGGCTAAAAACGGATTTACTTGAGTTGTTGAGTCAGGAATTTGAGGCTTTGGTCCCGCAGAATCAGAAGAGGCCGAAACCCAATTATCGAAATTAGGATAAAAATCAGATAGTTTCATTATTCCTCTGGAGGCTGTTCGATAACTCCGAAAATAGTTAACGTCAAAACTTCATTAGCAAAATTTTCGGCTGGAAAACTTACTTTAACCTGCAAATGTTCCGCCAAAGCGGGAACTCCTGTCGGCCTGAAATAATAAGCGTTTGAATAAAGACTTGTCGGCTGTAAGGTACTTCCATAAATCTGCCAAGGATATGGCTGAGACTCAGGAAAAGTTGTAAACGTTCCGTTTATCTCGTTCAGCAAAAAAGAGACGGTCGGAGAACTTCCGACTCTAGTAGCTCTAACATTTATAAAAGTAAGACCTGCAATTTGACCTGGATGAACTAAATTAATGCTTCCCATAGTGAAGAAACAAGTATAATTTGTTCCGTCATCCTGATAAGTGCTAAAGTCTCTTTGTAAAATGTGAGTATTATTTCCAATACCTCCAACCAACAATCTATGTATTCCTGGAGATACTTCTATGGATTGAACCGCTCCCGCTCCATTTGTAATCATGGCAAACGGACTCCAAACTGCATTTCCGTTCGGAAATTGATTCGGATTTAATCTGTACCATCCCGTTTGCCCGTCCGAAACAAAAACGGCATTATCATTTCCGCTTTGATGTACCGTCACATATACTTTAGAAGCGTCGAACAACTGCAATTTATCCGCAATCGGTCCGCCAATTCGATTCACTCCGCTACTTGGGTCAATGCTCATAAGTTGGTTGTCGGCGGTGTACATAAAAATAACCCCGCCATAAACATCCAAAGCATTGAAATGCAATAAACCCACTCCCGGAATCATCGGAGTCGGAAAAAATGTGTCAAACACAGGCCCGCCCTGAATGGCGTATATATCCGAAGTCAAGAAAATCAAAATTCCTGTTGCCGTGGGAACTATGCGCGTAACAGGGCTAGGAAACTCGAAAAAATTTGCGGGGTCAAATGACTCGTTAGGATTTCCTGTTTGAACATCAGGTCCGCCCGAACAGAAAACAAAATTTCCAACCGCTCCCCAAATCCTTTCAAAATGATACGCCATCGGTAAAAATCCAGCGGGCGGCGGGTCATTCTGATGATTAATTGGCGCAGGAATCAATTCATTAACCACAGAATCCGAAAGAAAATCAGTAAAAGACCAATTTCCTGGATTGTTTCCGTTTGGCGCGGGATTCGGAATTTCCGTTAAGAAAAACAATGTACTGCCGCCATCCAAGGTTCGCCAAATAATAATTGTATCCACTTGTGGGTCGGTAGAGCCTACTCCTTGCAAGAAGTTGGCCGCTCCAGTTCCTCCGTTAGGCCCTGTAATAGTCGCCAAAGGCGATGCAGTTGAAACGCCTCCAGACTTAGAACCCGTTGGCGGTCCTAGCGGGCCGCCCGTGTTCGGAAGCAATCCCCAACCAGGCGGAGTGGTAGTATTGAATTGGTCATTCGATGTTCTAGCCGAAAATGAATATGCGTATTGATAACCTTTAGTCCAAGTAAAGAAATTTGCCGAAGCTGCTCCCACATTAATCCATGTTGCGGCGTTATCAGTGGTAGTATTTCCTATTCCCGTGCTCCAAGATGGCGCAGACGCTCCGCCTAAACCGCTGGCTATAACAGACTGAATATTATTGTTTGAATCTATTACGGATGCTCCGCCATAAGTTACGGAACCCACGGGAGGAACAAAACCCGCGCTAGGCAAATACCATTTTGTGCTCGCAGCCCAAGTCATGGAATTCCCCACACAAACCCAAACAACAGAGCCATCTTGTGTTGATTGTCCGTATGCTGTTCCAAATGGATTATAAACAACGGTTGCCGCGCTTGTTTCGGCCACTCCAGCCGAATTATTAACCGTAAGAGAGGTTCCCGAAGAACTTACAACATTGAACGTACCGTTGTTCGCAGCATTTGTAAAACCAGAAATAACTACAGGACGGCCTGTTGTAAAACTTTGAGAAGAAGGAAGCGTATAAACCGTGTTGCCTCCAACAGCATTGGCCACTGTTATAGTTCCGCTTATTGTTGTTCCTGGCGCATTGGCCGCAACGTCCGTCGTTCCCGACGTTGTACATACTTGGATATTATTATTAGAATCTTTTATCGCAGAAAATACGGCTCCTTGAACTGTCCATGCGGTATAAGCATGAGAACTTTGATAAGTAGCCGAACCCAAGCTCATCCAAATCAAATCACCGTCTGGAGTCGGCGTTCCGGCAACCGATGAAAAATGTGGTTGAACGGGAGTGTTAGAAGACGTTCCAGCGGTCGTACAAACCATTAAAAATATGTCGGATTTTCCTAGAGAGCCGTCCCCGTTCGGCGGCGGGAGCGTATAAGGAACGAGAACCGCAGAAAATGCTGTCGAACCCGAAACGCCCCATTTAGTATATGCAGTATTCTTAGCCCATTTTCCGACACCATCAATAGTTCGAGGCACATTGGGCGGTATGGCAACCCATTTTACACCTGGTGGAGCATCCCCAATTGGGTCGTATGTGTTTCCACCAGCAGTTGCATTAAAAGCAGGTTTGGATGTTCCAGAAGTTCCTTGAGCGTTTCCGGCGTTTGTATTTCCTTGTAAAGTGTTTGTGGTAGGGTCGTAAATCATACAAGGATTTGTAAGAGTTCCGCCCACATTAAAGTTATTATAAAGTTGATTAGCTTTCCACAATCTAACGGGACCAAAATTAGTCCAAGTTACTGTTCCATCAGACGTAGTATTTCCGGGAGTCAAATTCCACGCGGGTTCGCCTGTTCCAGACGTTCCGAATTGAGTAGTATTTGTTCCTGACGCATTAACGGAAATTAGCTGCTGTAAAGTTCCAGATGTAGCGTCAAAAATAATACCCATCGTTGACCAAACAGTGTTGGCTACCCACGTCGTTCCAGCCGTTACGGTTTTTTCAGTTACTGTGGGCGCAGACGTAGGGGCTGCAATTCCCCAATTATACGGACCTATCTTGTTATTTCCGTTAACTTGAACTTTCTGAAGGTCTATGCCGTCGCCATAATAAAGAGTATCTGCGACGCCTTGATAATATCCCTGCCCCGCGCCCGCAGATTTAGTAAACAATTGTAGCTGTGTTGTAGGAGTTTGAAGATAGGTAGCGGTTGCAGTGTCTACTATAACCTTCAAACCTTGAGTTAAGGTTCTCCAATTATAGAACCAATTCACTTGGTCTGGTATTGCCACACTAGACCATCTTGATAAGCCTGGGCGTCGAATCAAACTTAATTGATTTGAAACTTCCATGTTACTTCCGTCAATTAAAGCGTCAATGTAACCGCCATAAAATTTTGAAATAACATATTGGGCAGGGTCATGAAGGGCATTTCTGTTTGTGAATAAACCCGTTTCCATTCTCGCAACATGAATTGGCTTTCCACGAGATGGATTACGTGGCTGTGCTCCCGCGCTTTCAAATAATCCAACCATTATCTAACCGCCTGTGCTTGACGACCTTGTTGTGTTTCCAAGCCCTGAGTTATAAAAGCTGAATTCAAATTCATATAACTTTGGGCAAATATGGCCTTATCCATTTCTGATAAACCGCTCTGACGCGCCAATAAACTGGCAATACCTTTGCTTATATATTGTGGCGCTCTTGGGTCTTGACAACTGTCCATGTAATAACCTAAACACAAATTGTTATAAACATCCGAAAGCGTATCGGGAATCGGAGACCATTGGTCTGATATTGCTACAAATTGTGATGCAACTTTCTGATAAACTAAATACAACGAATAATTTTTATTTGGAACCGCAGAAAACCTTAAAATTGGGCCGGATATGTTATGTATAGAAACTGTCTGAGGACGGCCAGTGGGCAAACTAGACCGCGCCAAAGAAGCGTTATTTAAAACGTCGGGTATTTCATAAAACTTCCCATCATCTGGGTCTTTTACCGACGCTCTTTCCAAATATCCAAAATCTGATATAGCTAAAGTATAATCTTGAACACCTGTAGATAAAGTATAAGATGAATTTTCCGAACGATTAAAATTCCATCTCATCGGCGCAGCTAATATGACGTTCCGAACTATATTCGCAATGCCTATAATAGGCATGTTATTTGTACCGATATTCGCCTCTTGATAGCGACAAAACGGGCGAATATAATTAATAGTATCGCTAAGAAGATTTGCCACTGTTTATCTCCACGGATAATTGAACGGATACGCCGGACCTACATAACTTACTCGACCAGTTGTTCCAGCGCCAAATATAGTTCTTTCGGGAACAAATCTATACTCTTCGAGTTCTCGGTCTTCAAGTTCTCTAAGGTCTAATAAACTCTTTTGCCAAAGTTGATAATTTTTTTCAAACTTAGCCTGAACCTTAGGGTCGCTGCTGTATCTATAACACTGAGCAATAATTCCCTGCCTCAAATAACTTTGGTATTTGTCGGGAAATGGGTCGAATGTTTGGTCGAGACTTGTAAACTGAATTGCTGGCTTCTGGCCGATTAAATTAAACTGAAACACTACGCCCGTCTGAGATGGAACTGGCAAAATCCTTACACCGAGGCCGTTCGGGTCAACAACTGTCCAAACAGTAGTTCCATCAACAGTTTGCGTTCCTGGCGCAGCGTTAGGTGCTGGCCAAATAGGTTGAGTACTTCCACATGTTCCATATACAGTAACTACCTGAAAATTTCCATTTGTATCTTGGATTTGAGTTATTGGATTGGCTTGTTGCGTTGTTCCAGCAAGCGGCGACGTATAAACAGAGTTTGGACCTGGGTTGTTTCCAAAAGTTTTATTTCCGGTGTTCGCCGCACCCCAAGTTCCATAATACTGCATATAGTTATAAAGTAAATTAGCAGTAAACGTTGGCCAAGACCAATTCATCGGCTGTAATAAACTTCCAGTTGCTTGGCTTTGGCTTCTTCCACATTCCACATATCCCCACGGTTTCGGTTGAGCGGAAGAACTAATTTCTACGGCTATTCCTTGAGCGAGCCATTCAATATTATATACGCTAGAACCGTCTAAATTAACAAGAGCATAATCTTGCTGAAAACTGTTTGTATAAAACTGAGGAAGTTTTATTTCATTCCATTTATGAGGAAACGGCAATCCTACTATTTCTGCGTATACGTCAGAACAAATTGTAACAAATGGTTCTAGTTGATACGCAGCAACATCCGCCAAAACTGGTTTTATATCACCTAGCGGCAAAATTTTATCCAACATCTGTTGTAGCGTCAACGTGCTCTGAGAATTAGCCATTTATCAACCCTTTTTCTTTCAAAAGTTTCATAACGGCATCAATCGCCGCCTGAACTGCGGCTTCAATGTTTCCCGCTGGCCCTCTCGGCCCCGAAAGTCCGTCTTTGCCGTCCCTTCCTGGTTCTCCCTTATCGCCTTTCGGACCTTGTGGACCTATGTCGCCTCTATCGCCTTTATCGCCTTTCGGACCTTGCGGACCTTGCGGACCTGTGTCGCCTTTCGGACCTTGCGGACCTGTGTCACCTTTCGGACCTTGCGGACCTTGCGGACCTGTGTCGCCTTTATCTCCTTGGATTCCTCGCTCGCCTTGAGGTCCCTGAGGTCCCTGAGGTCCGCGAGGTCCAATAGGACCTGCCAAACCGCGACGAGAATCTTTTTCATAGCTCTTTACTTTCTGCTCTAAAAGAGCCACTCTTTTTTCCAAATCCGTAATTTCCATTTTTAGCCAACTCGACTTAAAATTTATCTGTGAAATATGGGGCTGACGTAAATCAGCCCCCATGTTTTAGATTTCAACCGCATGCGGACTCTTTTCAAAATCTGGAATTTCATAAGGTTCCGTTGTTGCTGTCAATTGTACTTCAGATGATGTTGCGGTGTTAGAACTATCTAGAACCATGTTATATGCCTCGCGCCAACCCATTCCCGTATGATTAGGAATCTTCTTACCGCGACGATACAAAAACTCTTGGGTGTCTCGGTTCTTCCACTTCATACCACAAATCAGACAACGAATGTAACTCTCGCCATTGATAAAAGTATGGAATGAGACGGCATAATCTACTTTAGGTCCTTTTAGCCCTTTTCCGCCTTTTCTATGACTACAAATTGATTGTATGCGATTTAAATCGGCTAAGTTCTGCGCGGCGTTTATTTCCCTTTGCTTTCGCCTAGCCTCAAACGCTTTTTTGGCCTCCTCTCTTCTTTCTAATGCTTCGCGTCGTTCCTCTAGAAGAAGCTGAACAAGACTTTGAAGCAAATCCGACGATACTGCCTTGTCGGGTGATTGAGGGGCTTTATTTTGATTATCACTCATTGATTTTTCCTCTTGGGCACGGCCCAAAAATATAGGTCACGGACCTTTAAGAACTGTATGCTAATTCTCGCCTATTACGAAAATAGTACATAGTTCTTCGGAATCTATGGCTGACTTCTCCATCAACCACCCTACCAAAAATCTCGTTAGCTTTTTCTTCCGAGATGATTCCTTTCTTGATAAGTTCGGATTCGACTGTTCGCCAACCGCGAAATGCCTCTCCATTAGGCAATCCGCGTTTGTCGAGTCGCAGGACTGACCATTCGTACATGGCGGGCACTTGGAGATAGCACACTGGTACGACACAATCAGTTCCTGGTTTGAAAGCCCATAGTGCCACTGTTGACGGTGGGAAGCCGTTATCAATGGTGTAGCACTTGACTCCGTTTCTGCGTAACTTATCAATGAAATCTCTAGTACGTATTGGATTGACCTTACGCGCCTGTTCATTCAACAGAAGCTCTTGGTCTTCCATCTTGAACTGAGACATCATCTTATCTGATACTTCTTTATCAGCTAAGTACGCCTCCTGAGCCATTGCTCTATAGTCTTTCGGCCACTTCACCCAATTGGGGGTGCCGCCCGCGAGAAGTTTTCTTATTGTTTCTCGCGTGACCTTGAAATCGTGCCTTCCTTCCCAAGGATTAGGCAAATTTTGCAGTGGGGGCTTTATATAAGCCATATCAATCCTTATTATACTGTTGTAGATAATTAATAGCGGACAAAAGAAAATCTGTAGATTCTTTTGCCAACCCTATAAAAGTATTACAACTTCGACATAGCAAACCACGATTACATTTATGACAACTTTTCCTTCCTTGACAACAGGAATGGTTGTGGTCTATATCAAATCTTTTTGGAATTTTATTACAAATGGCACACCGACCGTTTTGTTGTTTCAATTTTAATTCAAACCATTCAGAGGTAACTTGATGGTCATGTCGCCGAGCCGCTTGTATTAATTTAATTCTGTTTTTCTCAACCCATTTTTTATATTTATCGGGATTAGACAATCGCCAAATTTTAGTGCGGGCCTTTTCCTTGTCACGGTGACGATAGTAATATCTACGACCCGTCATTCGAGCATATTCCTTGGTTCCCGGCTTTAACCCAGCTAAACTAAGAGAATCGGGTAATTGCATTATTATTCCCTATGAAAAACGCCGAGGAGCGCGTCATAAGAGCGCCCCTCGACTAAGACGAGTAACTAACTCGTCTGTAAGTTATTGAAAAAAAAGAAGTTACTACTGAATAGCAGGTACGCTATCTATGAAGCGAAGGCGCTGAGTGTTTGCCCCACGAGCAGGCGGTAGAGTTACCGTCTGGTGGAATCTATAAGAACACCAGCTTCCGATTGTACCAACCGGGTCAAACGCAGACGCTGGTGCATTCTCAACTACCTTGCAGTCAATAGTGCGCCAATCTCCGTCTCCCAAATCGGTATCGCCTGGTACATTCTGCCAAACACCAATCATTGCGTACTGTCCGAAGATATAGGTACGATATGCGGTGCTTGTCGTTCCAGAATAATTAGGCGTCGTAGTTACGAAAGGCGTCTGTCGTAATACGATAGAAGTGCCGGGAAGTTCGATGTCCATCTTCTGGTCTGCGCCAGCGATTTTATCGAACTTATCCATATTTGCATATTTCCACAGGTCAACGCTTGTTGTTACTCTACCAAAGTAGAGGGCTTGTGGCCTCTTGTGATTTTCCAACAACGAGTAATAAAATCTTCGTATGATTTATTACTTTTCATTTGATTGCAGATTCGACAACATGGAACACAATTTTCAATTGTATATCCCATCGCGTTATCTTTTCGGTCTATTCCGTTACTTAGGTATCCGCCATTAGGAGCTTTAGGCTTGAAAAAATCCTTCGGCTCGTCTCCGCAATAATAACAATTCATTTGTGTTAAATGCCGAAAACTATCTTTTTCCAAACTAAAATCCAATCCTCGTTCATTTGCGTGCTGTTTGTACGTATAATACATAACGTTAAAGGCCGCTTCGCCAGGACTTAAAAAGTTTTTTTCCTTGGCGAAACTGATTAAATTACGTGCCGACTCTTTTCGCAAGCATCCACAACTTTTAGTTTTTCCCTTGCGAAGGTTGTGACCTAAAACGTTATAAGTTTTACCACAATCGCACTGACAAATCCAACGAGAGCGTCCATGTTTGGAAAACGCTTTTTTGATAACTAGTAAACGACCGAATTTTTCTCCAATCAAAAGAATGATTCTCACAAGAACGGAACATTGCATCTCCCTATTGGGAGTCAGTTCGTTTGTTCTCTCAGCCTGCGTCGTCTCGCTTGGCCCTCGTTCCCATCCCAGGGTTCGAGTCAATTAGAACTGATTTATTCAATTTAACTTTCGTTAAATGTCCACCTTAGTTGATGGAGTTGTTCACTGTGGTCGAGTTGAAAATATCGCCCAAAACGTTAGGCGAAATAACTCCTGCGAACCTTCCATTTCGGTTTGGTAGTACGTTCTTTGAAACTAACTGCTGTTTCAATTCACGTAACGTAGCCAAATCCAAAACAAATGGAGAGGTTAACAAGCTGCTTTGGTTTACCTGAGAATCTACAGTTGCTGCGCTGTCTGCAACGGCAGCGTATAACTGAGAGATGCTTTGGCCAGCCTGATTAAATGTTTTTAGTTAATTTTCTTCACAGAAATTAAGCTCTTATTGTCACCAATAAGTTAAGACTCTTTCTTGATTTCCGACGAGGAAATCTCACGTGTATTAGTCGTTTGAACAGAACTAGAATCTATAATTTGTAAAAGATTTTTTGCTTGCTCCCTCTTCAAAATCATGTACGGGATAGTTCCAAGCAAAAACAACTTTTTATTTTTCCGTCCGCTAAGAACCCACCTAAAGTAGTCAGAATGATTTTCATTAGAAGAATTGTATTTATAGAATTTACCGCCAAAATTAGCTAAAAACCATTTTATAATTATAAAATCTATGCTCGTTAGATATATTCTTGTATGGCTCGAATCTCCGAAATAAAAACCACCGTCTCCATCCATATATCCGGCAGCATATTTAAAACGGTCTTTGTTATGAGAATTAATAAAAGAAGTTTTATTCTCAATAAGACGCTGATTCTGCTGTTTTATTCTGTCGCACAACTTCTTTTTTTCTTCCAACGATTCGGTTCTTCTGAACTCAAGCAAAGTCAAAGCTTGAGGTTTCTTAACCAATAAAAACGGCAAAACGCCTAAAAGAAAAGCCTCTTGTTGATTGGCTAAACAATTCCATTCATATAAAACACTTCTATTACTTCTTGAATTTAGGTTTTTATAAAAAACATTTCCAAAATTTTGAACCAACCACTTCATTAACTTTTTGTTGGTGTTGGAAATTTTTATTTTAGAATAAAAACCACCGTTTGTTTCGCCAATAACAATAGTTCCTTCGGCATCCAATATTCCGGCCACATACGGCCAAGATTTTCTTTGCACTTCTAGTTCCTCTTCTGCCTTAAGGCAATATACAATGTCTCAGACTCATCTTTTTAGAAAAAGACCTAATCTGATATAACGTGATTTTACTTGGGCATCAAGTTTTACCCAAGTTCAACTGCGCTGTTTCCAACCAAATCATCTAGTGCGCTCGCAACAACAAACGCGCTAAAGTTGGTATAGTTATTCCATTCGCCCAGTTGAGCCGGAGATGAAATCTGACCAATGAACTCTGGTGCTCCGATAACACCATCACCAGCTTGGGTTGTGTCACCTACAAGCGTATTGTACTGAAAAAACTGGCGGTTAATACCAGTGTTATTCGGTTGAACACGACGCTCGGCGGCAACAACAAATGCATCCGTTTCTCCCTTTCCTGTTGTTAACTAACAATTTTATTCTTGTTAGAGCGGACTATCGCATCGCCGTTTCGGCGTCTTCTCGCTTAGTCTCTCACGGCACCTTTTCGGTTTCCGCCTTGTTGCCATTTCAGGTTTCAAGTCAATCAGAGAAGATTCTCGCTCTCTTCAGAGCGGCTCATTTTTATATATAGAATGATTTTTTCCAATTCATCAATAGTAGCGTCGTTTTTAATACGATTAGCTCTATATGAAATCAATCGCAAATTATTTTTGTATTTTTTAAGATACGGTAAATTAGGATTGATTTTATCAATAGATACAGAAAAATCAGATAGAGGACCTTTTCCTTTTTTAAGTTTAATTCCGAGAACCGGACAAACATCAGGAACTTCAGGTATATCCGATAATTCTAAATCAGTTTCATATCCGTTGGCTCTGGCTCGCTGACGGATATGTTGTAAAATTTGAAATTGTATTTTTTTATCTACCGACGCATCTTTTGAACTGCCGCCGTGTTTGATACTGGAAAGACCTATTCGTCGCCAAACTTGTTTAAGTTGGCAACCGCAAGAAACGGTTACTCCTCTTTTTAAAGAACCAGCATATATCGTTTTCTCTTTTCCGCAATCGCACAAACAATTCCATCTTGTATATACGAAACCAGATTTAGAAACGGCGTCTGGTGCTCTGCTTATAACCGTCAGGCGTCCGAATTTCACTCCAGTAAGATTATCAAATTTCGGCATTTCACTCTATAAAAATAAGTTCGGGATTAGCTCCTTATCAAAGCGTTTTTCCCTAACAGTTTTCTTTCCTATTAGAACGGACTATCGTATCACCTTTTAGGTGTCTTCTCGCTTAGTCTCTCACGGTGCTTGCGCTTCCGCCTTGTCGCCATTTCAGGTTCCAAGTCAATCAGAGAAGATTTCTGTTTCCCTCGAAACAGCCCCTTACTTGAGGATGCTTTGAGCCGTTAATATATTCCCGACATTAGCAATTGCCGGGTTTGGGCCTCCAGCCATGTGAAGTTCCCTCGTGCTATAGTCGGCGTTACGCGCCGCTTAGGATTACCGTCCTCTTCTTAGTCGCGCTTCCATTGTTACGCGCTCTATTTCTGCACGTAGCGGCGAACGCATTTTCGCTCGCATGGTTTGAGCATCCCAAGAAAGGATTTCTTCCATCGTTAGTCCTTGAGGTTTTTGCGACGGGCGCGGTGCTGAAGTTTGTCCCGGAACAATACCCCCATTGACTCCTGGTCTCGGAACCGCAACCGAATTAATTGGCTGCGGAGGAGCGACAGGCACAGTCGGTGTCGGCTGCACAACCGCCGCCGCTGTTGTCGTAGCTGTTGGTTGAGGAACAGGCGGATTAGGCTCTGGTAATACCTCTACCGCTGGCGTCGCTACAGGTGCCAGCCTATCTTCAAGAGCTATAAAAGCTACTTCCAAATTATCAAGCGTCCAAGGAAGTTTATTTTCCTTAAAATACTCGCCTATTAAATCCACGTTGGCTTGACAATTATTAAAATCGTGTTTGTGTCTTTTCAAAAACTCAATACTTACTTGCTTCTGCCTTTCAAATTCGCGCTGCTCGGCTTCCTTGGCTTCCCGTTCTGCTTTGGCCTTTTCTTCATAAGATTGCATCAACTTTTTATGGGCCGCCAATTGAATTTGAGGGTCGTCTGACCTTAAATCTTTTAACGTGGCCATCAACTCTTCGTCAGTCATAGTTCGAGGGGAAGTAGAAGACGGTTCGTCTTGTTTAGATATTTCTTGAATGCTTTGTACTTTCTGTTTCTTTAAACGATGAAATGCGCGAGTCGCCTGAACATGCGCCTCGATTATCTTTTTTCGCATTTCTTCTTCGGTGTAGGCTTCTAAGTGCGTGGGCCTACCAATAGGATTTCCATCTTCATCTCTGACCTGATACTCCACTATAATCTTTTTTGGAGGTTCAGGCACGGCAATTGGGGCTGAGTCTGTAGTAGTTTTACTAGAAGCAGCATCTTCCAATGCTGCGGGAGCCGCCAAAGCATCTTTAGTAGAAATATCCGAATTTTCAATATTCACTTCTGATGCCGTTTCCTCTTGTTTAACGGCCAAATCTTGAATTTCTTGATACGACCTAGATGCAACTACTTTGGTAATTGCGTCTCTGTACTCAGGAATAGACATATATTTTCGCATGGTTTTTCCGTCCCATGCGTTCACCATATCCCAAGTTATATTCTCTGGGACAAGAGCAAGTTGTTCTGTCATTTATTTGAGTCCTTTTATTATTGGATTGTCCATCTTTATCTCTTTCTCTTGCTCTAATACGGCTAACGCTTTCGCGTGCCAATTAACAGAGCCAAGAATTAAAAGAGAAAATTCATTTCGTTCTCTAGCCCGTAGTTGAAGGGCGACAATTTTCTTTTCCGCGCCCTCCAATCCGGGGTCTTGCTTTAAAACATCTTCCGTCGCTCTCCTACACGCAGCCATGTGCATTTCTTCCACAACAGCCCATCCAGGATGTTGTATCAGCGATGCTAATGCAGCACGTTGAGCAGCCGTAAGTTCATCGGCTAATAACGGGGTTTGATTCATTGTTTAATCCTTTTTTAAAGTGCTGTTTCAAAACCGTAGCTCCCCGGCGGCGGTTCTCTGCCTATTTCACTTTGAAGACTGTGTTCGGTGGCTTGACGAAGAACTTCGGCTCCCGCCTTGCCAAGCTGACGTTGGTCTTCTAGTTCTTTTTCTTGCTCAAATTTCTGAGTCTGTAATTGTTGCGCTATCTGCGCTTGTGCTACTTGCAAAGCAGCAGGAGAATTTGCTTCATATTTCTGCTGTTGCTCCGGCGTCATCTTTTCTAAGAAGTCCTGACTAAACTTCCATCCTGCCGCATCAGCAAAAGCCTTAAAGATTGCCGCCGCATTAAATTGATAACCCGCATCGTTTACGTTTTTCACAAATGTAGGATTGTTCAAAAGCTGAACGACAATCGGCAAAAATTGGGCCATTTCTTTTTTAGCCCCCAAATGACCGCCAGCCAAAACTTCATATTCAAATCTAGCGTTTCTAAATTCTACATGGTCAACCATGTATTCATTGCCCAACTCTTCGCCTAAAACTCTTCTTAAAACAGACGTAGGAAGAAGGT
The DNA here is from genome assembly GCA_035652395.1 of Candidatus Paceibacterota bacterium. NCBI lineage: Bacteria > Bacillati > Minisyncoccota > Minisyncoccota bacterium. The sequence continues at coordinate 87,967 of DASRDX010000013.1, forward strand.
CATTATTAAGTTCATCCATCTGATACAACCAAGGAACAAATACTTGTCTTACAAAACGACCGCTAGGACCATCCAATCTAGACGCATTAGCCTGAATGATGGCCGAAGCTCCTGTCGCAGTACGCATTCCTGTTGTTTTAATTCCTGCGCTGCCTGCGCCCATCATAACCTGTTCGTTTGCGCCCGATGTTTGTTGAGCGGTACCCTGAGCTTGCTGAATAAATGCCCAAGCCTCACCAGGGACATTCGGCATTTGCAAGAACTTAAATGCTTTATCTACGTCGTCATCAACGTCAATAATTCCACCCTGCTTCCATCTAACCATTTGGGTAGGAACATTGAACCCTTTCTTTCTAACCGCCGTTGGCTGCAAACCATAAGCTAGTAAATCAAGAGAAAGATTTGTCACACCCTGTTCTACAACTTGCTCGGCTCCTATTAATTGTCCCAATCCCTGACCGTAAAAAGAATCAACTAAATTACGCCAATTTGCACTATAAAACGGAATTTTTCCGTAAGGATTAGGCTCGTTTCGGATAAGAATATTTTTTCCGCCGAATGACAATACGACAATAACTTTATCAGCATCCCAACGCTCTAAAATTTCCATTGGGTTCTGTAAATGGTCGGCAGAAGTTCTGAAATTCCTAGGCAAGGCTTGCTGTAAATATCCACGCATGCCTTCTGGAATTGTCATGGTAATATTATCCGGCCCCGACATTTCATTCGATAGAAAGAATGATTTCAAAGCTTCTTCATCGGGGATGTCGTAGCCGGGAACTTCTCTAAGAGCATTTAAATCATCAAATGTGGCGTAGTCACGATAAATTACCCACTTCGCCTTTCGTATATCTCCAACACGACAGCCGGGGTCAACCAAAACTGTACGAATGTCAGTACATTTAAACCATGGGCGACTTATCTTAACGACCTCGGTCAATATCTCATAATCGTCACTATCTGGAGTATCAATTAAATCATTTAATAAACCACTAGTAAGGGGAACTTTTTCCGATTTTCTCCTGTATTTTTTAACAGTGTCATCTCGCTCTAAATATCCCCATTTAAATATGCAAGTTCCGAATAGGGCCATTTGCTCTAAACCCGCCTCAACCTCTTCCTCAAACTTCATGTCCCACAATTGGGCGGAAAATAAGGCAGTTTTAGCTCTTACTAGTTCCTGTTTAGTTCCTGGTCTGGGTCTAAGTAAAAAAGGAGGGTCTTCATAAAACAAACCCTCCATAATTTTAGGCACAATACTGCTTATATGATTCGATAGAGTAAACTTCGGAACGGAACTCATAAATACTCCATCGAAAGCCGCCGCTGATTGCGGACTCTGAAGGAGAATTAATGATTGCGCCCATTGCGATGCCCACTGATTGATATTCGCATAATTATCAGCCAAAGAAGCATCATCTAGAACCAATTTTAATGCGGCCCTATCTGAAAACTGATACGTTCCTGTTTCTTTATCTTTGTGTATTTCCGCAGAAGTAATATCTGCTACAGGTGTAATCACTCTTTGTTCTAATACATTATGCGCGTGCTCGTTTAACGGTTCTGTCATGCTCGCATTCCATTACCGCCGAAAAATTTTCGGCTAATGTCCGCCATCGGACCCCGATTAGTGTCTTCTTTGGGAGACTCCACTTCTGTCCATATTCTATTAATATTATTCACTCCGAAACCCCCGCCGTCGTCCCCGAAAACAACTTTCTTTATTTCTCTTCTAAGCAATTCTTTGTATTCCGTCTCTCTTTGAATTGCCACTTGCTCCATCTCTCTTTTCGATAGAGGGACCAAAGACGGAATAAACTTCGTTAGAAGGGAAATTACATCGGGCACATCGTCTTTAGAATAACGAGTGCTTTTTTGACCTTTGTAATTTTCAAGCTGTTCAAAAACATCCACATTCCAAGGCGCAATTAGAAAATATAGTCTTGACGCTCTAAGAAGAATTTCAACGCCCTTAATTCTATTTCTCTTTGAATTTTCGTTGTTATCGGGTGTAACCCACGGAATATACGGCCAATGACCATAAGTTGTTTTTGACACTTCTATTATTTTTTCTTTGAAGGTCTGCAATCCGCCAAGGTCTTCTCCGTACCATCTTTTAGGTCGCCATTTATCGTTCATTTTAGCAATTCGGTTAGCTATCTCAGTTTGAGACCACTTTCCGAATTCCACGTCCAATATGACCATGACCCATTTTCCGTCGGGTCTTTCTGGAAGATTACCGTTTTCATCCGGACGAATTATACCGACTCCTTCTTGGTACACTTTTCCTATAGCTAGAGCGGTATAATCGGAAAACTGTTTATTCTCTTTTGCCAAATCAATGGCGCCGTAAACATATCCGGGCACAGACAAAACTTCCGATAAAGTTTTAGTTTTCCTAGATTCCAATAACGGCCTGTCGAAACTAATTGTGGATTCTTCGCCCCAAACAGGCTGATTAAGCTGCTGACAATTAGCCACAGCAAAACCTTGGCAAACATAATTTCCTGTAGTTGTCGTGAGAGTGTAAACAGGCTGCTCGTTCAAATCTTCTATAGAAATAATTTTATCTATAGATGAGCCGCCTCTAAGCCAATCCATATCTCGACTGCATTGTTTGGAAAGCAATTCTCCTGACGGGCTATAAACAGAAACAACTTTAGTTCCTATTTTCAAAGGTCCATAAACTTTCTTTTTTCCTGTATTAGGTCGAAGAAATTTATGGTCTCTTGTCGAGAAGATAGTACGCCCCTGTTCTGTTAGAAACTTGGAAACTAAATCTCGCTTCTCGTGAACATGAGTAACAACAGCCTTCTTTAAGCCGCTATCAAAACCTATTATTTCGTCACCGGGCCTAATATCCTCTATTGCTTTCTCAGTCCAATCACCCATGAGAACTTTTGACCCAGCAGGAAAACATCTAAAACTTTTTTCATTCTTAAGTTTGGCTCTTAGCTCCAACCAAGAATAATGCGGACCTTTAGGGTGCTTCTGAGGAAAAGTCAACGTGACCATATCTTCCGTAAGGTCATATAAACTTCTAGCTTCTACGTCCTTAAACTCTTCCTTGACGGTCCAACAGGCCCTTTGAAAGAATTTAAGATTGAACATCTCAGGGTCTTTCTTGTGAGTTGCCTCTGTTTGGCCGTAATAATCATCGGGATAATATCTAGTTCCGATAATATCGTGCCAACCCCAATCCATTAACAAATTGACCGCGCCGTCTGCTTTCAAAAGAATGGCTTCTCGCGCATCTTCTGTTAGACAGTTATCGTCTGTAACTATATCGTCAAACTTCAAAACGTCGCAGTGAAAACCCGATAAAGACGAACCCACTGAAATAATTCCGAGAGTTGGGTCCAAACTTAGATGTTTTTTTATATTTTCGTTAACGCGGAAATCTTCTTTTGAAGTTCCATCCACTCCGCGAACTACAAATTCAGGAAATAAATAATGAAACGGAGACGGCGGAACCCCTCTCGGAAGATAGAATGACTTTCCTTTCGGCCCTTGCTTAACGCCCACCATAAATTGAGCCGCTAGTTTATTAACTCCGCTAACAATCAAAATTCTTATGTCGGGGCAATTAATAATCCACTGAATACAATCAGCAACGTCTATAGATGATTTAAAAAACCCACGAGGGTCTAAAAGAATCATCGTTTTAGCAAAATTTGTTTGTTTCGTTTCTTCTATTGGGTCTCTTATATAATTTCCATAATCGTCAAGAGTTTTTTCAGGAAAATATCCATTCACATATGGCTTCGTTTCCGCCCAAATCGTAGGAACGCGACTCTGATTAGACAAAGCGCGATGAAAGTCCCTTAGAGAGTAATTTTCTTCATAAACACCGTCGAAATTTTTACTCACAAACTGATTGCATACAACCCTATGTACATCTTCATACAAGTCCATACTGAAGACTTCTTTACACAGCCAAAACAAATCCTTTCTGGCTTGGTCTCGCGCATATAACCATTGGTCGAAATGAAGGTATCCCCAACCTTCCTTGTGAATTCTAGTCCCGTCTTCGGTTATGTATGGCTCGTGAAATCGGCCCGGTAACTCAAATGCTTTTATAGGAACAACTTGACTTATTCTGTCTATCTTGTCGGGTTTTTTACCACGAGCTTCTTCTTCCGCTGAAAGCTCCGTACTAACTCCCGTCAAATAAAGCTTCCAAAGTTCCGACAAAGACATTATCTCTGAACGAAATCTTTTTCCGCCGTTTTCTTCATCCCATTTTTTAACGTATCCTGGCCAAAAACTTTTTTGGTCGTTTATACGCTTATTAATAAAATTATTTTTACCTTTTTCTAATCCCGCCAAAGGCATTGTTTACCTTCTCTACTTCACCGATTTTTGCTGTTGCAATCTCCAATTTATTCCTGATGCTATGTCTTTAGCTTCTTTTTCTGTTTGCGGTGAAGACAGGGCT